>JADGPI010000062.1 GCA_017882525.1 Thermoleophilia bacterium | reverse complement strand
CGGCCACGTTCTGCGCGATGTCGCGGAGAAAGGTAGTGGTCGCCACTACCTTCATTTGGCCGGCTTGGGTGCCCGCCGCACGGGTGCAGCCGGCCGTAAGCAACCCGGCTGCCAGCAAAGCCAGCAGAAGGATCCAAGCCATACTTCGGCGCAAGCGGATCAGGGGAGCCCCCGCTTACCCTGCCGCGGCCTCAAGGCGACAGTCTCCGTTTCGAGTAAGGGGGGCGGGCTGGAAGCGGCGCATTGTGCGCATTCCCCGGTCAGTTGGAGAAAGTGATCGTCGAGCACGAAACCGGTTTCCCGCGACGCAGCGGCGACCACTTGGCCCATGTCGCAGGCGGTGAATTCTGCCACCCGTCCGCAACGGCGGCAAACAACGGAGTGGCCGTGAGCAGCCTGAGCGGTGGCGAACGACTCACAGTGCGCGCCGTCGTGTACTCGGCGCAGCACTCCGGCTTCGGCCAAGATGTCGAGGGTCCGGTAGACAGTGGTGAGCCCGATCTCGGGACAACGACGACGGGCGGCTTCGTAGACCTGGAGGGGATTGACGCCAACGTCCGCCGCGGCAACCACCTCGAGGACCGCTGTCCGTTGAGGCGTCACTCGCAGCCCGCGCTCGGCGAACGCGCGCACCAGTTCGGAAGCGTCGATGCTCATCCGATGGAAGTGAAAATCATTTTCATTGCGACCGAGGTTATCACCCGCCGGCGTTATGCCGAAACCCGTGGCACCAGAAGACAAAAAGGGCCGGCGTCTCGCGACACCGGCCCCTGTGGGAACGTGTGATCAGTGGGCCTACCTCTTGACGGGTCCCAGAGGAGCGATTGTCTTGCCGTATACCTCGTTGAGCACTTGCGCGAGGCCGGCGTACACCGCGGAGAGGCCGCAGATGATGCCCTCCCAGCCGGCGATCTTGCCTACCACCGTGCTACCGGACCAGTCTCTTACGGCCAGCAGCCAGAAAAGGATGACCAAAGTGCCGAAAACAACCTGCAAAGCACGATTGATCCTCAGGGTTGCGATGAACATCACGAATGTGAAGAGGCCCCAGAAGAAGAAGTACCATGCCAACAGGCCGGTGCTTGTCGCGTTCCCGAGGCCCTTGGTGGGGCCGAGGATCAACGCCACGAGGCTGAGCCAGAATAAGCCGTACGAGGTGAAGGCGGTCGCGCCGAAGGTGTTGCCCTTCTTCCACTCCATGACTCCGGCGATGATCTGGGCGATGCCCCCGTAGAAGATGCCCATAGCCAGGATCATGGAACCGAGCGCGTAGTAGCCCGTGTTGTGAATGTTGAGCAGAACCGTGGTCATGCCAAAGCCGAGAAGCCCCAGGGGGGCCGGATTGGCGGTGACGTCCTTCACCCTTGCCAAAACTTCGTCGCTTTTCCCGTCCATCAAGCGTCTACCTCCAGATTGTTGACTCCCCACCTGCCGTGCCGGTTCGCGGCCGGGCATCCACGCGCACGAACGCGACAACGGTCGCCCGTCGATCAAGTGGGCCTTCCCCTCACGGACTTCCCGCGACTGTATCGCCTCCGAGTGGGGGTTGTCTAGCCTTGGTGCGGTAGCGCCGGAGAGTTTATGGGCTAAACTCGGCAGCATGATCTTTTGGGGCAACATCAGAGAATTCCCGCTATTCGACATCCTCCAGTTCCTTGCCGTCCAGAGGAAGACCGGTGTGCTGGAGATCCAGGACTTCGAAGAATACGGCTGCATCTACCTGACCAATGGGCGCATCGACGCGATCTCGCTTCCCCTATCGGAAGAGACACTGGGTATGCGCTTGGTGTCCGCCGGGGCGATGACGGAGGCACAGGTCAAGGATTGCTGGATGACCTGCGCGGAGGGGGATTTGGCGGAACCGGTGGCCGGAGTACTGCTGCGGGAAGCGAAGGCCGATCGCGAGGTGTTGGTGGAGATCGTCAATCGGCACTCGGCCGATCAGGTTATGCAACTCATGTATTGGAACACGGGCACCTTTCGGTTGAGCACTCCGGAGAAGCCCATCATGTTCGAAGTCGTGCCTTCGGCAGACGTGGAGGGGCTACTGCTCGAAGCATACCGGCGGGTCGACGAGGGGGAGCGGCCCAGGCGCGAGAAGGTGCTCATTGAAGAGGAGCTGTGCCTTACCTGCACGTTGGAGTGCAACGAGAAGATAAAGAGCCGGTACCTCAAGCAAGACATATGCCTGTGGCGGAACATGCCCAGCGTTCTGAGGGACCCGGTCTTCCGGACTATGAAGCGTCGGTCCATCGGGGCGGAGGAAAACGGCCCCGACGATCTGAACTTCATCTAGACGGGCTGGCGCAGCGTGCGCACGACGCTCATATGTGTTGGCCGTCTCAGCCGGGAGTATGCGGCGGTGTGGCGTCACTACCAGGGTCTGATCCGGCCTTACTCGACGGTGGAGGTTCTCGAGGTCACGGAGACTCCGCTCGCGTCCGGTAGCCGCCACGTCAAGGCAAAGGAAGGTGCCGCCATCCTGTCGTTGCTGCGCCCTGGCGCGTTTGCGGTCGCTCTGGATAGGAAGGGGCGGGAGTTCACGTCTGAGGAGATCAGCTCCTTCCTGGCGGAAAGGAAACTGCACGGCATGAGCCACTTCCAGTTTATACTTGGAGGCGCCGTAGGGCTTGACGAGAGCGTCTTGGCTCGCTCGGACTTGAGCTGGTCCCTCTCGACGTTGACGTTCCCGCACCAGATGGCGCGCGTGATTGTGCTGGAGCAGCTGTATCGCGCACTCCGCATCGAGCGGGGCGAGCCCTACCATCACTAGATCGCGAGGACAGATGGGCCGGCGGGTAGCGCGTCTTGGCCGAGGGAGGGCATGAGCAAGGGTTCGCGAAGAGGGCTGCTCGTGGTCGGCGCCATCGTCGGAGTGGTAGTCATCGGCACCGTGGGCTTCATGCTAATTCAGCGGTGGAGCCTGCTCGACTCTCTGTACATGACCGTGATCACGATCTTCACGGTCGGGTTCAACGAGGTGCACCCGTTGTCCCGCGCGGGGCACGTGTTTACGATCTTGCTCATCCTGGGCGGGGTGGGCACTATCCTGTATGGCTTAGGGGCGATGTTCGAGTTCGTCGTTAGCGGGCAGCTCACTGGAGCGTACCGGAGGAGGGCGGTGAGGAAGCAAGTGGAGAAGCTGCATGGCCACTACATCATCTGTGGTTACGGCCGGGTGGGAGAATCGGTGGCCTCCCAGTTTGGCGTGCACGGGGCGACCTTCGTCGTCGTGGATAACGATCCGGTGGCCATCGCACGCGCCGATGACGCCGGGCATATGAGCGTGCATGGCGACGCGGCCGACGACGACGTGTTGCACGCCGCCGGGATCGGCGAAGCCAAGGGCCTCGTGACCGCGGTGGGCTCCGAAGCCGGGAACATCTTCGTCACCTTGTCGGCTCGGGTGCTCAACCCATCGCTTCTCATCGTCGCCAGGGCTGTGTCCGACGAGACCGCCAGCAAACTCGAGCGGGCCGGCGCGGACCACGTGGTCTCGCCGTACGGCATAGGTGGCAGGAGAATGGCGACCCTGATGATGAAGCCCCTGGTGAGCGACTACCTCGAGGTCGTCACGGGAGGGGGAGAGCTGGAATTCAGGTTGGAGGAATTCGAGCTCACGAACCGGTGCTGCGTACTAGGTCGGTCGATCGAGGAGCTCGAAGTGCGGAAACGCACGGGCGCGACCATTCTGGCCGTCCGGCATACGCGCACCGGGGTCTTCGACACCAATCCATCGCCTGACCTCCGGCTGGAAGCTGGAGACATGCTCATCGCCATCGGCACCCCGGCGGAGATGGCGAAGCTGGAGGAGCTCGTCGCCACGCCCGCCTGGGGCGGCGTTGGCGCCTGATCCCGATCAAAAGGACTCCGGAGATCGTTCAACCAAAGGAAAGAGGAATGGCGTGCTAACGGAGCGCGTGAGCAAGGTGGTGGAAGAGTGGGCCGCGGCTGAGGGCTGGGACGAGGTTCCCTCGGTTGAGCTCGGTCGCCCGGCTGAGGAAGCTCACGGGGACTACGCCACCCCTTTGTGTCTGCAAATGGCCAAGCAGGCCCGGCGTGCGCCTCGGGTCCTGGCGGAAGCTCTGCGCGAGCGCCTGCTGGCTGACGAGGAGCTGTCTCGACTCGTGGACAAGATCGAGGTCGCGGGCCCGGGCTTTCTCAACTTCACGTTGTCGGGGCAGGCGTACGCCACCGTCATGGCGCAGATGCTCGAACAGGGGGACGAGGTCGGTCGGGGCGTCCTGCAGGCTGAGCCTCGGGTCAATCTGGAGTTCGTGAGCGTCAACCCTAACGGGCCTTTGCATGTCGGGCACGGACGGTACGCGGCATATGGGGATTCCTTGCGCCGTCTCCTCGATTTCAGCGGGTCGAACGTCTCCGCGGAGTTCTATATCAATGATTACGGCCGGCAGATGGACCGGTTCGGGAAGTCCGTGGCGGCTCGGTACGCCCAGTCCCAGGGGATCGATCTTCCGGTGCCGGAGGACGGTTATCAAGGCGACTATGTGAGGGACACGGCTGCGGCCGTAGGGGGGGAAGACGCGGAGCGCTGGCTAGCGGCCTTGCGTCAAGTGGCAGGGGCGGTATCAGGCGCCGCTGGCGCAGAGTGGCCTGACGATGCGGATGTGGCCGGAGCGGTGGCCTTCTTCCGAAACCGCGGGTGTTCCTTGATGCTCGAAGAGATGAAGGCGGAGTTGGCTGCCTTCGGGGTGCTGTTCGATTGCTGGTTCAGCGAGACCACTCTCCACGAGTCCGGGCGGCTCGAGCGGGTCATAGACGAGTTGCTCGGGTCCGGGGAAGCTTACCGCGATGGGGACGCCATCTGGCTGCGGACGACCTCCCGCGGCGACGATAAGGACCGCGTGCTCATCCGGAGCAACGAGCAACCTACCTACTTCGCCGCGGACATCGCCTATCACGAAGACAAGCTCGAGAGGGGATTCGATCACCTCATCAACATCTGGGGCGCCGATCATCACGGCTATGTGCCGCGGATGAAAGCCGCGGTGGAGATCCTCTCCGGACGCTCGGGAGCTCTTGAAGTCATCATCGGCCAACTCGTGAACCTGTTGGACGAAGGGGAGCTCAAGCAGATGTCCACCCGGCGCGGCGAGATGGTCACCCTGTCCGAGCTCGTGGAAGCGATCGGTGTGGACGCGGCGAGGTTCTTCCTGGTGATGCGCTCGCAAGATCAGACTCTCGATCTCGACATAGGGCTGGCCCGCAAGCACTCGCAGGACAATCCGGTGTACTACGTGCAGTACGCGCATGCTCGGATCGCCAGCATCTTGCGCAACGCGCCCGCTGAACTTAGTGCGGTCATCGGATCGGGGCCGGGAGTGTTCGCCTCTGGTTACGAACGGCAGCTCATAAAGCGGCTGGAGGGTTTCTCGACGGTGATCCAGGATGCCGCGGAGAGGCGTGCTCCGCATCGGATAGCCGGCTACGCACAGGAGCTTGCCGCCGATTTTCACGTGTTCTACAAGCGTTGCCGGGTCATCGGCGTGGACCCGGCGAAGGCCTCGTCGCGCCTCGCGCTCTGCCTGGTGTCGAAGAGGGTCATCGGCCGATGTCTCGATCTTCTGGGCGTGAGTGCTCCGGAGAGCATGTAGCACAAGGGATTGTCAATGCCTGAACTGCCTGAAGTCGAGACAGTCCGTCGCCAACTGGGGCAGTCACTTCTCGGGCTCCGCTTCGTCTCGGTGGAACGCATCGAGCCGGCGATGCTGCTCGACTGTACCCCAGAGCAGATTCGCGCCGAACTTCCCGGACGCGTCGTCGAGGAGGTGGCACGGAAAGGGAAATTCCTCGTCCTGGTCCTCACGGAAGACGCCTATCTGACCCTTCACCTGGGCATGACCGGCCATCTCCTTGTCGCGCGGGAACTGGGCTCGGGCGCGGCAGTTCAACGCGGTACCGGCGGCATAGGTGCCGGCCGCACCGAGAAGTCGCAGCCCGCAGGGGCCGAAGTGTCCGATCCGCACTCCCGCTTCCTGTTCTCTCTCCGCTTGTCAGCGGACGAGGCTGCCGACCGGCATGAGCAGGCTGCTCCTTCGGTCTGGCTCGAGTTTCGAGATATGCGAAAGTTCGGTCGCGTGCAGTTAAGCTTCGGCAGCCCCGCGCCACGCCTGGCGAGGCTGGGGCCCGACGCCTGGAAGGGAGCCTGGGATATTGACTATCTGCGTGTCCGGTTCGTAGGACGCCGGGCCCCGCTGAAGGCGCTCCTTCTGGACCAGAGCATCCTTGCGGGCATCGGAAATATCTATGCGGATGAGATCTTGTGGGCGGCGCAACTGTCTCCGCTACGCCTGGCGGGCACCCTCACGTTGGAGGAACTATCACGCCTGGCCTCCGAGATCCCCCGTCGGCTGGAAGAAGGAGTGAGGCTCCTGGGCTGCTCGATATCCGATTTCGTGGACACGGACGGCCGAGCCGGCGGGTTTCAAGGGACCCTTAAGGCTTACGGCAGACAGGGTCAGACTTGTGGACGGTGTGGCCAGACCATAGTGCGTGTCATCGTGGCGGGGAGGGGCACAGCCTTCTGCCCCGGGTGCCAGTTCTAGAGTCTGGCTCGTGGAGACTGTCAACCCCGGGGGGAAGGAGGGAAGGCAACAAAAAAAGCGAGCCCCGAGTGCACTCGCTTTTCACCTTTCACCGGAACTCACTTTGCACCCGCTTCGCTGTACTTCGCGGCCATTTGTCTCCGCGTTTCCTCTGCGGGTCCCTTTGTAAGCACCTCAGATGCTGCGTCTGAGCTCTCGGGACTCTGGTGACTATTCTACATGGCCCGAGCGCGAAGTCAACCCCTAGAAGGCAACGATTTACAGGGAAAATGTCGCAACGTGCGTGTGCTGTCAGTAGACCGGGAATGCGCTACCAGCGTACCCGAGCCAGCGACACAGGGATCGAGTGGTCCCTCGTGGCTTCCGCAGGCGGAGAACCGTCTGGAGCCGGCGAGGCGCGGGCCATCGGTCCCGCGCGCGACCGAAGGAAGGCGGGGCGGGGTGTGTTAATATCTCGGCGGCGCAGGCTAGGCCGTTGCGGGCGGAGTTAACTCAGCTGGTAGAGTGCCAGCTTCCCAAGCTGGATGTCGCGGGTTCGATCCCCGTACTCCGCTCCATCTTTTCTCCTCATTGCCTTTCGGCACGTCGTCCAGGCTGCTCTTGTCCCTCTTGTACCCCCGGGGGTATCATTCAGCGTAGTCGGATCGCATGGCGATCTCAGTGTGGGAACAACCTTCAGGACAACCGCCGTTGGGCGTCACAGCCGACGAGGAGGCAGAACAATGGCAATCGGCATCGGCGACCAGACTGCTGAAGCGCGAGAAGACGCGGCTCGAGTATTGAACCGGCTTGCCCGGATCGAAGGTCAGGTGCGCGGCCTGCAGCGGATGATCGAGGAAGGCAAGGACTGCGAGTCGATTCTCACGCAGTTGGCCGCGGTCAAGTCAGCCTTGGACCGGGTCGGAGTCTTCTTGATCAGTCATCGGATGAAAGAGTGCATCCAGGATAAGATCGGAACCGAGATCGCGCCGGCCGCCATGGAAGAGGCTTTCGACGTCTTCCTCAAATACGTGCAGTGCGTCCGGTAACATTCGGCGCCGCGGGCGATCTTGGAGGTCGTCCGAGGATCTGTTTCAGCCACGCCAAACTCTGGCGATGGATGTCCGGGTCGTGCTGGGCCGTTGAATGACCACCCCACGGGAGGGCTACCAATGTGGCTTCGCCCGCGAGCTGCCGCACCAGCAGAAGGGAGTGGTCAAAGGGCACGACATCGTCGTTGCGCGCGTGGATGATGAGCACGGGGCAAAGGACGCGCGAAGCTGAGTCCAGACTGTCCTGGCTTTCGAAGTAGCTGCGCAGGGCTCGAGGTTCCCAGCGAGGTGGTTCGCCGGGCGCGGGAGTGGGGAAGTGGGGTCCTTCCTCGTCGTCTCGGTCGGTGTTCGCATCGCGGTCGGTGGCGTCTTCTCTGTCGAGAGTGTCGAGGAACACCCGCTCACTCGCCGGGCAGATGAGGACCATTGCCGCGAAGCGGGCTTCAGGCGCCGCCACCAAACCGTAGAAGCCCGCCATGCTTGAGCCCCGATAACATATGGCCTTCGGGTTCACTTCCCGCATCTCACGCAAGACTTGCACTGCGGCAAGTATGTCTTGCTCCATGGGACCGTCGGCCGACCCTTCGCTGTCACCGTGCCCGCGAAAATCGAGTGCGAGGACTACAAGCCCCTGCCGCGCCGCCTCCGCGCAAAAGATCTCGTGTCTGGTCCGCCTACTGCCCGCCCCGTGTCCTACGACCAAAGCCGGGACGCGGCAGGCATCTGCCTCAGCGGGTAGGTACAACGTCGCTGCGAGCATCGGGCGCGAAGAGGCCGGATCGTGGGAAGCGAAAAGGATGTCACGCGTCTCGATGCCGGGCACGATAGGTGCCACGTTCAGTCGGACTCCGCGGGCAAGTACGCTATGTGCGGCAGGTTCCGCAGAGTCTGGCGAAAGCCGAAGCCGTACCCGACGAAGAAATCGTCGGGTACGCTGAAGCCTTGGTAGCGGACGTTCACATCGACCAGTCGCCGGTGAGGTCGGTCGAGAAGCGTGCAGACGGCGAGTGAGCGGGGATTGCGCAGGGCAAGTGAGCGCATGATGTAATGCAGGGTGAGGCCGGTGTCGATGATGTGTTCCACTACAAGGACATCCTTGCCGGTCAACGGACGGTCGAGGTCTTTGAGGAAGCGGATGGCTTTGCTGCCTGTCTCTTCATGCTCCTGGTTGTAGGAGCTGATGGCGAGCAGGTCGATCTCGAGGGGCAGGTCCACGGCGCGGGCCAGATCGGCGAGGAAGAAGACCGCTCCCTTGAGGATCGAGACCATGAGGAGGTTCTTGCCCTGGTAGTCCCGGGTTATCTCGGTGCCAAGCTCAGTCACCCGGGCCTGGATGGTCTCGGCACTGAGGTAGAGGTGGTTGCCCATCGTCGAGCGTGCATCCTCCGCTTCGGGCCCGCCCAGCTTCAAGCCTGCCACTGCAGCCCGTACTTCTGGGCAAGCCGCACAAAGTCTTTGCGGTAGAGGAGTTTTACGTTGACATCCGGATATCTTTCGCGCAGTTTGCGGACCTTGCGATTCTTAGCGGTCACCAATGACTGCTTCATCTCGGTGACTTCGATGAACAGCTCGAGATCGGGCAAGTAGAAATCTGGCGTGAAGGCTTCGAGGATATTGCCATGTTCGTCCTGCTCGAGGACGAAGGTGCGAGGCTCATACTCCCAAGCGATTCGGTGGTAGTCGAACAGCTTGGCTGCTTCGAGCTCCGTCCGAGTGGCGAACGATGGTTCCTTCGTGCCCCGGTAGTAGGAGAAACTGGGCGTTTCGTCGATCATCCTGAAAGCTCATTCTACCAGCTTGCCTTGTATGGTAACTTACCCGTGTTTCCCGTCTGGAGGCGACCTTGACCCACACGCTTGTCTATCCCATAACGGCTGTCCATAACGCTGTCGGCCACCTGGAAGTGGGGGGCTGCGACGTAGTGGAGCTCGTCCGCGGTTTCGGCACCCCGGTGGTCATCTACGACGAGGCCACGGTGCGAGACCAGTGCCGCCGGTATGTCGAGGCGTTTGGCGAGCACACCGCGGATTTTGAAGTCATCTACGCCAGTAAGGCCCTTTCTGTCCTGGCCGTGGAGCAGCTCGTTCTGGAGGAAGGCCTCTCGATAGACGTGTCTTCGGGAGGCGAGTATTACGTCGCGAAGAATGCCGGCTTTCCGCCGGACCGCATCTTCTTTCACGGCAACAACAAGACTCGCGAGGAACTCCAACTCGCTTTGGAGAGCGGCGTAGGGTTCGTCGTCGTGGACAGCTTCCAGGAGCTCGACCTCCTCGAAGAGTTGTTGGCCGCGCGGGGTTCGTCTCAGCGGATCTTGCTCCGCATAACACCGGGGATCGAGGCGCACACGCACTCGTTCATCCAGACCGGTCAGATCGACTCGAAGTTCGGCTTTGGACTGGTCGACGGAGTCGCCATGGAGGCCATACGCCGCTCCCTCGAATCAAGGCATGTGGAGTTGGTGGGACTGCACGCGCACATCGGGAGCCAGATCTTCCAGCTGGATGCGTTCCGGAAAGCGATCGAGATCCTCGTGGACCTGATTCGGCAAGCCCATGAGCGGTTCGACTTCGTGTGCCGGTACCTGAACATCGGCGGGGGGTTGGGCATTCGATACACCGAAGCCGACATGCCGTCGTCCATCGGAGAATATGTCACCGTGAAGGTTGAGGGCGTCCGCGAAGAAATGGCCCGGGTGGGCCTGCCGATGCCGAGGGTGCTTATCGAGCCAGGGCGGTCTATCGTGGGCAAAGCGGGCATCACCGCCTACCGGGTGGGCACGATCAAAGAAGTCCCCGGCATCCGCACCTATGTGAGTGTGGATGGAGGAATGAGCGACAACATCCGGCCGATGCTCTATGACGCTCAGTACGAGGTCATGATCGCGAACAAGGCAGATCTTCCACCAGACACGGTGGTGACGGTAGCCGGCAAGCATTGCGAGAGCGGCGATGTGCTGGTCAAGGATGCGCTGATCGCGCGTCCGGAGATTGGGGACGTGTTGGTCACTCCGGCCACTGGAGCCTACTGTTTCGCCATGGCCTCCAACTACAACGGCAGCCTGCGGCCCGCCGTGGTGATGGTGCGGGAAGGCGAAGCGCGCGTGATAGTCGAGAGGGAGAGCTACCAGGATCTGGTGGCGAAGCAGCGTCCACTGCGAGGCTAGGGGGATCGCATGAGCCGGGAGATGGTCGTGCGCATAGGCTTGTTGGGGTTTGGCACCATCGGGTCGAGCGTGTATCGCCTCATCGAGAAAGAGCATGACAACATCCTCGATGGCACCGGGGTCGACCTTCAGGTCGTGAAAGTGTTGGAGCAGGATTCCCGAAAGATCCCCCAAGATGCCGCGCCAGGCGTGTTCACCGCGGATTTCAGCGAGATCGCGGACGATCCATCCATCGACATAGTGGTGGAGGTGATCGGGGGGACCGACTGGGCTTATACGTTCCTCGACGAGGCCATGCGCAAGGGCAAGAACGTGGTCACAGCCAACAAGCAGTTGCTTGCTTCCAAAGGGCGCGCGCTGTTCGATCTGGCCCGTGATCTCCGGCGCCACCTGCGCTTTGAGGCCTCGGTGGCGGGAGCCATCCCCATCATCAAGGTCATGCGCGAGAGCATGATCGCGGCGGAATTGCACACGGTTTACGGGATCGTCAACGGCACCACCAACTACATCCTTACCCGCATGTACAACGGCGAGGGGGACTATCCCGAGATCCTGGCCAAGGCGCAAGAGCTGGGCTACGCGGAGGCCGAGCCCACGGCAGACGTAGGGGGAGGCGACGCAGCCGCCAAAATGGCCATCCTTGGTTCTATTGCCTTTCACTCGCGGGTGACACTTTCAGACGTGGCGTACGAGGGTATTCAGGACGTAAGCCAGGAAGACGTGCGCTACGCCAAGGATCTCGGCTTCGTGGTCAAGCTCATCGGCGCGGCGCGGCTCGTGGACGGCAGGGTAAGCGTGCGCGTCTACCCGGCGCTGCTACCCCAGGAGCACCCGCTGGCCGCGATCAGCGGCTCGCACAATGCGGTGTTCCTTCAGGGCGAGTCGATCGGCGAGATCATGCTCATGGGGCCGGGGGCGGGTGGCGTGCCGACGGCAACGGCCGTGGTTAGCGACATCGTCTCCATCGCCAATACCAAGGATGTGGGTTTTCTCCAAAGCTGCTCCTGCTATCGCAGCCTGGACTTCTACCCGGCTGACGAGATGGAGTCGGCCTTCTTTATCAAAGTCAACGTGGAAGACCGCTCGGGGGTGCTTGCTCAGATAGCGGCCGTGTTCGGCACCCACGGCGTTTCTGTGGCGAGCCTCATCCAGAAAGGGCAAGGCGACGAGGCCGAATTGGTACTCATCACTCACCCGACGAAGGAGAAGAACTTCTTCGCGGCTATCGAGCAGGTGCGGAGGCTGCCTTCGTGCAAGAACGAGCCCATGACCCTGCGTGTGCTATGAACGGGAAAGCGAGCGCCACATGACCGACTACCCCGTCCCTTCCTATACGCTTGGCGAGCGACCCTTCGGGGTGATCGCCCGGTATCGCGAGTATCTTCCGCTCAAGCCGGACACGCCCGCGGTGACGCTAGGGGAGGGCGACACTCCTCTGGTCCCCGCGCTTTGGCTGAGCCAGGAATTGGGCTGCCGGGTCTTTCTCAAGTACGAGGCCGCCAATCCCACCGGCTCTTTCAAGGATCGCGGGATGACGATGGCCATCACGAAAGCGGTCGAGGACGGAGCGACGGCGGTTATCTGCGCCTCCACCGGGAACACCTCTGCTTCGGCTGCGGCCTACGCGGCTCGAGCCGGCCTGCGTTGCGTGGTGCTCATCCCCGAGGGCAAGATCGCCATGGGCAAGCTTTCCCAGGCTCTGATGCATGGCGCGGTGGCTATCGCGATCGACGGCAACTTCGATCTGGCGCTGGAGTTCGTAAAAGACATCTCGGAACGCCGCGCGATCACGCTGGTCAATTCTTTGAACCCGTATCGCATCGAGGGCCAGAAGACCTCGGCCTTCGAAATAGTGGACCGTTTGGGCGACGCACCTGCGATGCTGTCGATCCCCGTAGGGAACGCCGGCAACATCACGTCTTATTGGAAGGGTTTCAGGGAATACAAGGACAGCGGGAATGCTCAGAGACTTCCGGTGGTTTGGGGTTTCCAAGCCGCCGGGGCGAATCCTCTTGTCAGAGGGGAAGTAGTGAAGAACCCGGAGACGGTGGCGACGGCCATCCGCATTGGCAATCCGGCGCGAGGCGACGAGGCCCTCGCCGCCGCGCGCGACTCGGGCGGCGTGATACGCGATGTCACCGATGCGGAGATACTTGCGGCGCAACGGTTGCTGGCGCAGAAGGAAGGCGTCTTCTGCGAGCCGGCCTCGGCGGCGAGTGTGGCCGGCCTGCTCAAGTACGGGAGCAAGGGCCTGCCCAAGGGCGACACCCTCGTCGCGGTACTTACCGGGCACGGGCTCAAGGATCCGCAGACGGCCATCGAGCAATCGCAGCCGATCCTCCACTGCCGTGCCGACCTAGAGGCCGTCGAAGAAACCATCGCAAACGCCGGCTGAGGTCCTCATATGGACACAAAAACTCGCTCCTGCGTCATCGCCCATCTCTCAGATCTCCACACTGGGTCTCAGTATTTCGTTCCGAATCTCCTGGACCGAGCCCTCGTGGAGGTGAACGACCTTTCTCCGGACGTGGTGGTGGTGACCGGCGATCTCACTAACATGGGATACCGCCAGGAGTTCAGAGAGGCGAAGGAGTATATCGACCGGTTGTCGTGCCGCGACGTGCTCGTCGTACCGGGAAACCATGACAGCCGTAACGTCGGGTATGCGCACTTCGAGCGGTTATTCGCCACCAGGGAGACGGTCGTCCATAAGAACGGTGTGACACTGGTAGGAGTCGATTCCACCGAGCCCGATCTGGACTACGGTAGGATCGGGCGGCACCGCTATTCGTGGATCCGGGACGCATTCATGGAACGGCCCGACGATTTCAAGATCTTCGCCCTACATCATCACCTGCTTCCTATCCCAGGCACTGGCCGGGAGAGGAACATCGTGAACGACGCCGGCGACGTGCTGGAGGTGCTGGTGGAGTGCGGGGTAGGGCTGGTGCTGTCCGGGCACAAGCACGTGCCGTACGCCTGGCGGCTCGAGAACATGTTCATCGTGAACACCGGGACCGTCGCCACCCTTAGGCTGCGAGGAGACACAAAGCCCTGCTACAACGTGGTGGAGATAGCCGGCGAGCACGTCACGGTTTCGCGCCGCTATCCGTTCCATGGGGGCGAAGTCATCGTCGAGTTCGATGCCGGTTCCAACACTTACGTGCGGCATAGCTCCTGTGCTCTGGGTGCCGTCTCCGACTGATGAAGCGCGCGGCCGTTGCATTGATCGACGGCGAGCACTATCCCCCGGTGGTGGTTGAGGCTCTTAGGGAGACCTCAGAGCGCTTCGAGTACAGAGCCGCGCTCTTCCTGGGGGGGACTGAGAAGATCAGGACGGCGGACCTGGCGGGAGAGGCGGAGCGGATCTATGGACTGCCCGTGGTGTTCGACCAGGATTGGTGCAGGGGTCTGGCCGCGGCCATCGAAAAGTACCACCCGGAGGTCATCGTTGACCTTAGTGACGAGCCGGTGGTAGGATATGAGCAACGGTTCCGCTTGATCAGTCATGCTTTGGCGCGGAACGTCGGTTACGAAGGTTCGGATTTCCACTTCAGTCCCTCAAATCCCGTACGGCTGTCCAATTGCCCTTCGCTATCCATTGTCGGTACCGCGAAACGTGTGGGGAAGACGGCGGTCAGCGGATTTGTGGCCCGGGTCTTGCAGGAAGGCGCGGGCGGTGTCGCAGGTAGCCCAGGAGTCGTGATCGTGGCGATGGGGCGCGGCGGACCAGAGCGCCCTGAGGTCATCGATGGTCTTGGGACCGAGTTGGGCTCGGAGCGATTGTTGACTTGGAGTCGGGAAGGTAGACACGCAGCATCCGACCACTTCGAGGACGCAGTGTTCAGCAGAGTGATCACGGTCGGGTGTAGGCGGTGCGGCGGGGGCATGGCGGGAGCGCCGTTCGTGTCGAACGTGGCTGAAGGCGCGTTGGTGGCCAACGATTTGCACCCGGAGATGGTGATCTTCGAGGGCAGCGGAGCCTCATTGCCGCCGGTGGGGACCGACTGCAGGCTGCTGGTGGCTGGAGCGCACCAGCCGGTAGAGTACCTGACGGGCTATCTGGGGACCTACCGCGTGCTCGTGAGCGACTCTGTCGTGCTGGCGATGGCCGAGGAGCCGCTTGCCACGGCAGCGAAGGTGCGGGCTCTGATCGAAGGGGTCGCTGCGGTCAAGCCTGGGATCCCGGTCATTCCGGTCGTGTTGAGGCCAAAGCCGGCGCAGCCGATCGAGGGCAAAAGGGTCGCCTTCTTCTCCACAGCGCCCGATGTCCAGAAGGGATTGCTCGGAAGGTATCTGGCGGAGCGTTGGGGCTGCAGGGTAGAGCTGGTGTCCACGAACCTCGCGGATCGCGGGGCCTTGTTGCGAGATCTGCAGAGGCCGGAGATGGACCGAGTGGACGTGATGGCGACGGAGATAAAGGCGGCTGCGATCGATGTTGTCGCGGCTGAGGCGGCAAGGCGGGGAGTGGAGTTGGTCTTCGTGGACAACGAGCCGCTGGAGGTACCTCCAGCCGAACGGGGCGAGCTGCGGGAAGAGGCGTGCCGACTGAGCAGGTTGGCGAGGCAGCGATTCAAGGCCTAGATGTGAAGCCATGAGTGTTTCTAGGGGCGGGGAAGATGGTGAAAAGGGGCGGTCGACGCGGCGCTACGGGCTGCGAGGTCTGACTGGGCATCGCCCGGCCGGCGAGAACAACTCTGTTGTCCGGCGCGAGCGTCCGATCATGCGGCTCGTGCGCGAGGGGCACTTCGTCCCGTTTTCGAAGGGTCTGTTGGCCACTACCCTTACGGCCACGGGATTGCCGCCAGAGCGCGCCTACGCGGTCGCGCTAGACGTGGAGTGGCAACTGTTCCAGAGCGCAGAGAGCGAAGTCAGCGTCGACGGGCTCCGGCAAATGGTCGAGTCGGTGCTCGCGGAGAGCGAGGGCCGGCTGTACCTGGAGCGTTACCGCAAATGGAATCATCTGGCTCGTGAGGACAGACCGGTCCTCATTCTCATCGGTGGCGCGACGGGGGTAGGGAAGAGCACGATCGCGGCGCAGTTGGCGGATAGGTTGGGGGTCGTACGGATCATAGCGACGGATTCGATCCGAGAGGTGATGAGGGCATTCTTCTCGCAGACTCTCATGCCGTCGATCCACTTCTCGTCATTCCAGGCAGATCGGGCGGTGCGCATCCCGCTGGGAGCCGGATTGGACTCTCATTTGGTGGGATTCATGGAACAGGTGGAAATGGTCAACGTGGGAGTGGGCGCCGTTTTGGACCGCGCGGTAAAGGAACGGACGGGTCTCCTCATGGAGGGGGTGCACATCGTCCCTGGCATGTCGGGTCCCGACGACAGGTGGGGCAAGCCCGCGGACCGGGCGCTGATCCTGCCCATGGTGGTGGCAGTGAAGGACCGCGAGCTGCACCGTAGCCACTTTCTCGTTCGGGAGCAGGAAACCTCGGGACGCCGGGCCGTGGAGCGGTATCTGGAGGGTTTCGAGGAGATCCGCAAGATCCAAGAATTCATACTCGAACGGGCTGAAGCTGAAGGGACGCTCGTGGTGGACAACGTCAGTATCGACGACGCAGTAGGCACCGTTGTGGACGCGCTGTACGACCTGATCGAAGAGACGGAGGAGTGACGACGTGACGAGTGTCGTTGACCGAGGGGTGCGTCGCTGCCTGTGCCAGGAGTTCGTTGCTGTATCCGAGGCGGCCGCCACGGCAGCCGCGGTCTGGCTGGGCCGCGGCGATGGGTTGAGCGCCGACCTGGCGGCAAGGGAAGCCATGCTGGGAGCACTGGATGGAATGCCGTTTCGGGCGAGGGTGGTGGTTGGCCGGGGGGGGATGAATAGTCCCTGCGAGCTACGGCTGGGCCAGGAAGTAGGGGCCGGTTGGGCTGGAGGAAACGGATCTGCGGCACCCGAAGGTAAGGTCGCAGAAGCGCAGATGTGGGAGCTCGCCGTCGATGCCTTGGAGGGTCGTAACGCAGTGGCCAAAGGCCAGGCAGGTGCTCTGGCCGTGATCGCCGCGGGGCCCGCCGGTAGCTTCATGGCGGTTCCTGAGATGTACATGCAGAAGATCGTGGTCCCGCGGGAGGCCGCGGGTGCTATCGACATCAACGCTTCCGTGGCCGATAACATAAAAGCGGTCGCGGCGGCCCTGGGCCGGCAGGCGAGCGAACTGTCGGTGATCATCCTGGACCGGCCGCGACACGAGGACCTCGTGTCGCAAGTCATGGGATCGGGCGCCAGGGTGTCGTTGATCGGGGACGGGGATATCAGTGCCGGCATCGCGGTGGCAGCTCGCGTGCCCGGGATAGACATGGCCATCGGCATCGGCGGCTCCACCGAGGGCATCATCACCGCCGCGGCGCTCCGGTGTCTGCAAGGGGAGATTCAGGCCCGGTTCTGGCCGGTGTCGCGACATCAGGTAGAGCAGCTCAATGCGCTTCCCATAGAGAACGTGGAGGCGCGCCTGGTCACAGCGGACCTGGCTCGCGAAGACGTGGTCTTCGCGGCTACGGCGGTCACAGACGGGCGATTCCTGAAGGGCGTGTCGTTCGAAGGCGGAAGGGTCCGCACCGAAACGATGCTGATGTGTTCGAGCTGCCACAGGATCAGTCTCGTGAAGATGGTTCAAGGGGGGACCGCGGGGCAGGCGATCGGGTCCTGGGTACGGTGAAGGTGTGGATCAGAAGGACCTGAAGTGAACAATGAACAACAGTGAGGATAGAGGACACGATGAAGACACAGACAGGCGAACGACTATGGTAATAACCGAACTCGAGCCCAAGCTGCTCTCGGACCTCCACATGGTGGCGGGGGAATTGGGCATCAAGAACTTCCGAAAGTATTCCAAGCAGGATCTGATGATGAAGATCCTGAACGAGCAGGCGATGGATCGCGGGCTTCAGTTCCGTACGGGGCTGCTCGATATCCTGCCCGACGGCTACGGTTTCCTGCGCACCCAGGGCTACACCCAGTCGGATTCCGACATCTACGTTTCCCTGTCGCAGATCAGGCGTTTCAAGCTGCGCCGTGGGGACGAGATCAACGGGCAGGTTCGGACGCCCCGCGACAACGAGAAGTATCACGCATTGCTCAAGATCCAGTCGGTGAACGGAATGGACCCGGAGCAGGCGCGACATCGCCCCACGTTCGACTCGCTCACGCCGCTGTTCCCCGACGAACGGCTTCGCTTGGAGCACGGCTCCGACAAGATCGCCGCCCGGGTCATGGATCTGATCAGCCCCATCGGCAAAGGACAGCGCGGACTGATCGTGTCGCCGCCCAAGGCCGGCAAGACGACTATCCTCAAAGAGATCGCCAACGCCATCACCGCCAACAACCCGGAGGTGCACCTGCTGGTGCTGCTCGTGGACGAGCGCCCCGAGGAAGTCACCGACATGGAGCGCACGGTGAACGGCGAGGTAGTGAGCTCCACTTTCGACCAGCCCTGTGAGAACCACGTCCAGGTCACGGAGTTAGTGCTGGAGCGTGTGAAGAGGTTGGTGGAAGTGGGCAAGGACGTCGTCGTGCTGCTGGACTCGATCACCCGCATGGCCCGCGCGTACAACCTTCAGGCTCCCGCCAGCGGCCGCATCCTCTCCGGCGGGGTCGATTCCACCGCCCTCTACCCGCCGAAGAAGTTCTTCGGGGCGGCGCGTAACATCGAAGAAGGCGGTTCGTTGACCATTCTGGCTACGGCGCTCGTGGAGACCGGGTCACGGATGGACGAGGTGATCTTCGAAGAGTTCAAGGGCACCGGCAACTGGGAAGTCCGGCTCACTCGCCAACTGGCGAACAAGCGGATCTTCCCGGCCATCGATATCGAGAACTCGGGTACGAGGAAAGAAGAGCTGCTGATGGATCCGAACGAAGCCAAGATGGTCTGGAAGCTGCGTTCGGTGCTGCATGCGCTCGACCCAAACGCGGCCATCGAGTTGCTCATCGGCAAAGTGAAGGAAACGAAGTCCAACGCGGAATTCCTCGAACAGATGAGGAAGAACTCGCGGTAACAGCGCTTGCGGGGAGCATCTGA
This sequence comes from Thermoleophilia bacterium, assembly GCA_017882525.1. GTDB lineage: Bacteria > Actinomycetota > Thermoleophilia > RBG-16-64-13 > RBG-16-64-13 > Chersky-299. Next base: position 1,886 of record JADGPI010000062.1, on the reverse strand, counting down.
CGCGCGAGCATAGACTGAGAGGAGCGCTCGATGGCGGCAGAGATCCCGATCGAGGGCATCTATATAGGACACTTCACCGATCGGGAGGGTCTCACCGGCTGCACGGCGATCTTGGCTCCAGCGGGAGTGGTCGCCTCGGTGGACATCCGTGGGGGCGCGCCGGGAACCCTCGAGACGGCGCTTCTCTCGCCGTTCACGTCGGTCAATGAGTTGCATGGGCTGCTTTTGACCGGCGGCAGCGCGCCAGGGCTGGGCGCGGCCGCAGGTGTGAGCGCCTTCCTGAAGGAACGCGGCTACGGCTACAAGACCCCCTACGCGCGGATACCGCTGGTGGCGGCGGCCGTGATCTACGACTTAGGCCTCGGCAGCGCCACTGCTTGCCCCCTGGCGGGGGACGCCTACAGGGCTGCCAACGCGGCTGGGCGGTTGACCGAGGAAGGGTCTGTGGGAGCAGGCACCGGCGCCTCCGTCGGGAAGATCCTCGGCGAAGCCGGTGCCATGAAAGGCGGCCTGGCCATGGCGAGCGTAAGGATGGCCGACGGCGTGGTGGTGAGTGCTCTTTCCGTGGTGAACGCGTTGGGTGACGTGATCGAAGAGGACGGCACCATCTTGGCCGGGGCCCGGGAAAATCGGGAGTTCCTGCGTAGTGAGGAGCACGTGCTGTCGTTGTCCCAGGCGCCGTCGGTCGCGGGGCTGGAGAACACGACGCTTTCCGTGATCATCACGAACGCGAAGCTCGACAAGCTTGGTTGCCACTTGGTCGCCCGTTCGAGTCACGACGGGATGAGTCGGGCTATCAATCCGGTGCACACGCCCGTTGACGGCGACTGTGTGTTCGTGTTGGCGACGGGCGAGAAGACCTCGAATGTGTTCCAGGTGGGTGTCGCGGCTGCCCGAGCGGTAGCGATCAGCATCCGGCGGGCTGTGAAGGTGGCCGAGAGTTTGGGCGGGGTGCCGGCTTTCAAGGATCTCTGAAACGCATGACGTCCCGTGTGACCACCATCTCCGCGGTACGAGAGGCCGTCGCTGGGGCCCGGGCCGCGGGCAAGACCGTCGGCCTTGTACCCACGATGGGCGCTCTGCACGAAGGCCATCTTTCGCTCATGAGGCGAGCCCGGACCGACAACGACCTGGTCGTGGCGTCTATCTTCGTGAACCCCACTCAATTCGGTCCCGCGGAGGACCTCCAACGCTATCCGCGCGACCTAGGCCGCGACCTGGCGCTTGCTGGGGGAGCGGGGGTGGATATGGTGTTCGCCCCGGAGCCGGGCGAGATGTACCCTCCGGGATACGCCACCTGGGTGGAGGTGGAAGGGTTGGGCGAGCGGCTGTGCGGGACGGCGCGGCCGCGCCATTTTCGCGGTGTCACCACGGTAGTAGCAAAACTCTTGGACATCTGCCGGCCCGACCGTGCTTACTTCGGGCTCAAGGACGGGCAGCAGTTCGTGATCATCCGGCGGATGGCGCAAGATCTGAACTTGCCCGTGGAGATTGTGGGTTGTCCAACGATCCGGGAGCCGGACGGGTTGGCCATGAGTTCGCGCAACGTGTACCTGACCATCGACGAGCGGGCGCAGGCGCCGGCGATCCACCGAGCTTTGCGGGCGGCCGAGAGTGCCATCGCCATCGGCGAGCGGGACGCACCGACGCTCCGGCGGATAGTCGGCGAGAAGGTCGGGGAGGCGTCCCTGGCCCGGGCAGAGTATGTGGAGGTAGTCGCGACCGAAGACCTACTGCCGGTCGCGCGGATCCAGGGTGAGTGCTTGATAGCCCTGGCGGTGTGGTTTGGCAAGACGCGTCTCATCGACAACATCTTTGTGGAAGGCTGAAGACCGGAGCTTGCGTCTCCCGGGATCCTTCTCGGCGGGTGGCAGGCACGAGCGCCT
>JADGPI010000315.1 GCA_017882525.1 Thermoleophilia bacterium | reverse complement strand
ACTGCTGCAATAAACCGATCGTGTCGCAACAGATCGCGTTGGCACGCGGTTGGCAGCTGCTATATCCGTCTGATCCGGCCTGCGCCGGAGAAAGGCCCCTTGAAGGGCAGCTGTGACGTGGGATTGCCGTTGGCTGGGGCATGACAGCCCCGGCAAACGGGCAGGTTCTTTCGGCTGCTTACCACTGCCAACCCGATGGTGTTCGTGTCGATTGGTGCTAGCGGCCCTTGAGCGCCAGTCTTGCCGAGGTCCTTCGTGATGGAGTCGAGGAGCGGCCCCAGAGAGATGACGACCACGCCCACCATGAAGGTGGTTGCGTACAGGGAAAGACGGGACGTGGAAGGGCTCATGAGTTGCTCGCCGGGCATCGGTTTAGTATACGCTGGGTGCTTATGGAACGGTCAAAGCAGAGAATGGTGCTGCTGGTCGCAACGACGGCCGGGTTCCTCACGACCTTCATGGTCACGGCCGTCAACATCGCCCTCCCGGCCATCCACGCCGAATGGAACATCTCCGCGGTCACCCTCGGTTGGATCCCGCTGGCCTACATGCTCACCGGAGCCGCCCTCCTCATGCCCGCCGGCCGCATGGCGGATTTCGTCGGGCGCAAGCGGTTCTTTGGGATCGGGATGGTCGCCTTCACGGTCCTCTCGCTCGCCGCGGCGCTCGCCCCTTCCGCCTCCGTGCTGATCGTCCTCAGGCTGTTGCAGGGAGCCGCCGTTGCGATGCTCTTCTCGTGTACGGTGGCGATGGTGACGCTGGCGCACCCGATGGAGAGCCGGGGGAAAGCCCTTGGGCTGCAGGTGGCCGGCGTGTATCTCGGATCGACGCTCGGCCCTGTCGTCGGCGGAGTCATCACCCAGAACCTGGGGTGGCGCTACATCTTCGTGTTCGTCGGCGCGGCGAGCGCTCTCAATTGCGTCCTCATCGCCTCTCAGCTTCGGGGGATCGAGTGGCGTGAGCCCAAAACGGCTCCCTTCGACGTGGCCGGTTCGCTCGTTTGGGCGATTTCGCTCACCGCTCTTCTCATCGGCTTCTCGCGGCTCCCCGGGCTCTTGGGCTGGGCGCTCGTAGCCCTAGCCCTCCTCGGCATCGCCGGCTTCTGGTGGTGGGAGACGCGGGCCGCGGACCCAGTGCTGAACGTCGACCTCATCAGGCGCAATCGGGTGTTTGCCTATTCAAATGCCGCCACCTTCATCAACTACGCGGCTACAGCCGCCATGACTTTCCTGATGAGCCTCTACCTGCAGTTCAACAAGGGACTCAGCCCGGACCTCGCCGGTCTGGTCCTGGTGAGCAACGCCGCCGTACAGACGCTGTTCTCGCCGACGGCCGGGCGGCTCTCCGATCGGGTGTCGCCCCGCTACGTCGCGTCCGCGGGAATGGCGCTCTGCGTGCTGGCGCTCGCAGCGTTCATCTTCCTCGGCGAGACCACTCCCTACTGGTACATCATCACCGTGCTGTGCGTGCTTGGGGTCGGCTTCGCCTTCTTCTCCACTCCCATCATCCATTCGATCATGGGCAGCGTGGACCAGCGGTTCACGGGCGTCGCCTCGGCCACCATAGCCACCATGCGCATGACCGGTCAGAACATCAGCCTGGGCCTGGCGACGCTGGTGCTCGCCGTGGTGGTGGGCTCTCAGGCTATCGGCCCGGCGAACGTACTGACCACCGTGCGGATCACGTTCGCGGTGTTCGCAGGGCTCTGTGTGCTTGGCGTCGCCGCCTCACTGGTGGGACCTCGTCCGGGCGAGGGCGGCGAAGCAGCAGCCGGAGCCTCTCCATCCGGCTAGCAGGCCGTTGAATAACCAGCCACTGCGGGCAGCTAAATGACCATGCGTCTGGCGCAAAGAGCTATCATTCCTGCCCCCGATTTGATAGGGTTTATCCTGCAAATCAGGGGAAATGAGGTCAGTATGCGCGGGGATGAGGAGCGCCAGGAAGCAGTCTTTGTCTTCGATTCGCTCGAGGACCGCGTGCCGGCCGGTCACCCCTTGCGCCGCATCCGCCGGTTGGTCGACACCGCCCTTCGGGATCTCGACCCCGTCTTTGAGGATCTCTACGCCATCCCCTCGGAGCGCAAGCTCTGTGAACACCTGGAGTTCAACCTGCTTTTCCGCTGGTTCGTGGGCCTGCCCTTCTCGGAGGCCTGTGGGGTGTCAAAACCCGATCCGAGGGTGAAATCTGATGGCGGCTGCCGGGCTGCGATAGCATCAGCCGGCGGTCGCTAGTCGTTTGGGGGAGGTTCGGATTGTTCTGGTCGTTGGTCTACGCCGTCGTGTGTCGACTCCTGGAGTTTGCGGTGCTGCTTGCCCGTGGCGAGCGCTCCAAAGAGCTGGAGATCATCGTGCTGCGCCACGAACTGTCGCTACTGCGTCGACAAGTAAGACGACCGGCTCTTCAGCCTCACGACCGGGTGCTGCTGGCGGCCCTCAGCCAACTCCTACCGCGGGATCGCTGGCGCGCATTCTTCGTCACCCCGGAGACGCTCCTGCGTTGGCATCGGCGGCTCGTTGCTCGCCACTGGACCTATCCGCATCGGCGTCCCGGCCGGCCGGCGCTATCCGCAGAGATGTGCGAGCTCATCCTCAGACTGGCTCGCGAGAACTCTAGCTGGGGCTATCGGCGTATTGTGGGCGAAATGCAGAGCCTGAGCATAACGGTCTCCGCCAGCGCGGTGCGTAGGCTGCTTGTCAAGGCCGGTCTACCGCCAGCGCCGCGACGTAGCGCGTCGACCTGGCGTTCCTTTCTGCGCGCCGAGGCGGAAAGCATTCTCGCCGCCGACTTCTTCACTGTGGATACCGTCTGGCTTCGGAGCTACTACGTGCTGGTGTTTCTCTCGCTTGCCTCTCGCCGCGTTCAGTACGTCGCGGTTACGGCCAACCCCACCAGCGCCTGGGTCTGCCAGCAGGCGCGCAACCTGCTCATGGATCTCGACGATCGGCAGGAGGGTGTACGCTTTCTCATCCACGATCGCGATGCCAAGTTCGCCCGCGCCTTCGATGGGCTGCTGGGAAGTGCCGGCATCGGAGCGGTGCTCACGCCCTATCAGACGCCGACCGCAAACGCCGTCGTGGAACGCTTCATCGGCAGCGCCCGCCGCGAGTGTCTGGATCGCCTGCTGATCGTCGGCCAGCGTCACCTTCTCCATGTGCTCAATGTCTACGTGACCCACTACAACACCCACCGCCCCCACCGGACTCTTGGTCTGCGAGCGCCAGACTCTGCCGAAATACCACCGCCGAACGTGCGGCCAGACGT
>JADGPI010000314.1 GCA_017882525.1 Thermoleophilia bacterium | reverse complement strand
GGCTCGACTCCAAGGCCGCATCACGCGCACCAGATCCGGTGGGGGAGGGGGGAGATCCCGGACGAGGAGCGTTTCCCCGGCTGACGCGCGGGGTGAAGGTGGGCCCACCAGAGAGGGTTATCCCCTGTCGGCTCCACCGCGTCGGCGGCATGGTCCCCTGCCGGCTTTTGCTTGACTCCCCCGTCTGGGCAGGCGTAATGTCTTCGCGTGCAAGGGTCCCTCTTTAGAGCCATCTTCAAGGGGACACCATGAGGGCAATGTTGGGCACCGCGATCACTCACGGCCCCCTGGAGCCATCCCGGCTTCAGAGGGCCGTTCTGTTTTCGCCCGAGACGGAGTGGGGCCGCCCGCAGCTCGCCGTGAGGATGGCTTCGTGTCGCAGCAGGCTGCGGCAGATCCCAACCGTCCGGTGGGGATGGTATACGGATTCCGTATATAATCCCGACCGTAGTGGTCTTGTCCTTGTAACTGTGCACAACTGTATGGGCACCTCGTCGTCAGGACTTGGGTGTATCTACGGACGCCCGTGTAAGAGATAGGTCGGTAGCACGGACCCGTATAGCGGTAGTTAGAAATGCATCGCATGAAGAACGTGGCAAGCATTGAAGAAGGTCAATTCATATCACTTGCCAATATAGAGCAGTGCAGAGCCTGCCTGCGTGAGCGTAGCGATGCCGTGTTGCCTGAATACCGGAAGTATTCGATCCGTGCCGATGAGTTTATGAGTGAAAATGTGTATCCGACATCACTACTGTCCGGCTAACTTCTTGAAGCGTTACGATAACTGGCGTATTTCTCGAGTGTTGCGGCGACCGATGCCTGGTATCGATTCGATTTTGCGCGTAGGCTTGGGCCTGGACGTACTGACTGCCATCCGGCAGAAAGGACTGGCCCATGCCCATCGGTCGCACGGTCTTCGCGCAGTTCCTCGACCTGATCCCCCGACGCGCGTTCGAGCGGTGCGTCGCGCGCTACCGTGGGGCACATCGGGTGCACTCGTTCTCCTGCTACGATCAGCTCCTCTGTCTCGCGTTCGCCCAATTGACGTACCGCGAGAGTCTGCGCGACATCGAGACGTGCCTGCGGGCCCTCCAGCCGAAGCTGTACCACGCAGGGTTCTGCGGCCGGGTGGCGCGGAGCACCCTCGCCGAGGCGAACGAGACGCGCGGCTGGCGGATCTACGGGCAACTTTGCGCAACTCTTGATCCATCGGGCGCGCGTGCTGTACGGCGACGAGCCCTTCGCGGTCGAGTTGGCGCAGACCGCCTACGCGTTCGATGCGACGACCATCGATCTCTGTCTCGCGTTGTTCCCGTGGGCCCGCTTCCGGCGAACCAAGGCGGCCGTGAAGCTCCATACGCTCCTCGACCTGCGGGGCAACATCCCGACCTTCGTGGCGATCACGGACGGGAAGGCCGCCGATGTTACGCAACTCGATGCGTTGGTGTCAAGGGTCATCCAATTTTCCCTAGTTATGGTCATCGAAAATTCCCCAGCCGTCGCCCGTTTAGTGGTGCGCTAGCTCGTCGCCTCGGCCCCTTTCAGGAGGCCCGCCTTGATTTTCTCCTTGAGTCGGTAGCTGTCGCCGCGGATGGTGACGGTGATGCCGTGGTGGAGAAGGCGGTCGAGGATCGCGGTGGCGATCACCCGATCCCCGAAGACCTCCCCCCAGTTCGTGAAGCTCTGATTGGAGGTGAGGATCACCGGGCCCCGCTCATAGCGCCGGCTGATCAGTTGGAAAAAGAGATTGGCGCCTTGGCGATCGATCGGAAGGTAGCCAATTTCATCGATGAGGAGGAGACGGGGCACGGTGTAAAGCTTGAGCTTCTCCTCCAGTCGATTCTCGCTGAGGCCCTTGGTGAGCGTGGCCAGCATGGCGGCGGCCGTCGTGAAGAGCACCCGGTAGCCGTGCTGGATCGCCTTCAAACCGAGACCGACCGCAAGATGCGTCTTGCCCACGCCGGGGGGACCGAGCAGGATCACGTTCTCTCCGGTCTCGATGAACCGGCAGGTGGCCAGACCCTGGACCTGCTTCTTGTCGGGGGCGGGCTGATAGCTCCAGTCGAAAGCCTCCAGCGTCTTCACGAACGGGAAGCGCGCGAGGTGCGTCCGCATCGTGACGTTCTTCTCCGCCTTGGAACTCACCTCCTCGGTGAGCACCGCTTCGAGGAAGTCGCCGTAGGTCGCTTCCGTGGTGGTGGCATCCTGGAGCAAGGCTTCGAGCCGCTCCCGGCTCTTGAAGAGCCGGAGGTGCTGACAATGCTCCTGCAAGCGTTCCAGCTGGGCCGGGGTCGTCATGCCACCCCTCCCGCCTGCGCGCAGGCCTCGTAGACGGCGAGGTCCCGGACCTCGACGGCGGGCACCGTCCACGGCCGGCCGGGCCGCTCGACCGCGTGGAGCTGCGGCTGTCGGGTGGTCCGCGCCACGGCACCGGGGCCGTGCTCGGGGAGCAGGCGGACCTGATGCCGGCCGGGGAGCTCGGGGTGCTCGGCGATGACCTGGCCGTGGGAGTGGATCACAATCCGGCCCTCGCGCCGCTGCACCTCGACCGTGCGGCCGATGAATCGGAAGGGCACCGAGTAGCGGTTGGTATCGAGGCTGACCAGGAAGTCCTCCGCCACGACCCGCGGATACCGGGCCTCGAGCCGGAAGGTGGGCTGGTGCGCCGTCGGGAGCAGGTGGTCCCGCTCGGCGGCGAAGCGCGCAATGGGCCGTTCATGCGTCGTGCCGTGGATCCGATGATCGGCGATCGTCATCGTCCAGTCGAGGAGCGCGCCCCCGAGATGGACGTCGTCCACGAACTCGCGGCCCACCAGGAAGTTCCGCTTGAGGGACCTTCACGCCCGATTCCACCTTGCCCTTCGTTTGAGCGCGATAGGGCCGGCAGAGCCGGGGATCGAAGCCCCAGTACTGCGCGAACGCCTGAAAGGTGGGGTTCCAGACGATGCCGTCTCCGCTCGGCCAGCACACCGTCCGCGGGCGATCGTACAGGTGCTCCTTGGTGTGGCCGCCGAAGTGGTCGAAGGCCCGCTCGTGGGCATCGAGGAAGGTGGGGAGCTGTTCATCCCGGCAGGCGAGATAAAAGCCCCGCCGCGAGTAGCCCAGTGTGAGGATGAAGAAGTGTCGGATCGCCCGGCCACTCCGGAACGTGACCGTGGCCTGCCCCCAATGGCATCCTCGCCTTCATGCGCGACTTCGCGGTCCCGTTCGACAACAACCGCTCGGAACGCGATCTGCGAATGATGAAACTCCGGCAGAAGATCTCCGGCACCTTCCGCAGTTTTGACGCCCTCGTGGACTTCTGCCGGATCCGCGGCTATGT
>JADGPI010000313.1 GCA_017882525.1 Thermoleophilia bacterium | reverse complement strand
TGCAGCCAGGGCCCATACCGGCGGGCGATCTCCGACGAGTGGTCGCGGTAGTACCAGCGCTCCATCTCCGCTATGTCGTTGATGGGCAGATCCATCATGACGATGTTCTTGATCATCCTTGTCTCCTTCTTCGTCCCTCGCTCGTGTCTCTCGCCTCGGCGAAGCCAAACCCGCCGGAATCTCGAGCCGCCGGGCTAGCAATACATGCTATGACCCAACTCCTTGTAGATCCGCGGGAGGAAGTCGCCGAACCGCGTGAACTCCTTGACGTTGTGGCGGGCCAACCCTTGCACGGCCCCCACGGGCACCTGTACCCCCGGAGGCAGACAGAGCTCGGGCTTGCCGTCCTCGGTGAACCGGTAGCCCATCCAGAAACGAGTGCGGTGCATCAATCCGCCGGGTGCCTCATAGAACATGTGGCACATGATTGCGGGCGCCGTGATCGACTCATCGCACTTATCGACCGTGACCGCCCAGCCCCCTCCACCTGCGAAGGTAGCGGTGACCCGGTTGAAGCGCTCCATTTCGAAGCCCATGTCCGCGGGCGAGCGGAACGCGATATCGACATTCTCGAAACCGCAATCGCAGTTCTCGGTTACGTTGTGGACCACACCCCAGTTCTTTTCCCGATTGGGGACGGCGGGATCGAGGATGCGGGCCCGATCGATGGGGCTGAGCATGATGCCGCCGTGCTGGGGCGGATACCAGATGCGGTAGCGAAGGTCCTCCAGGGGATGCCAGGCAAACCACCAATCGATCGTGTCTGCCGTCACACCGGGGTAGAAGATCTTGTTGGCGATGTAACCGGCGCCGTTGGGGAGGTTGCACCAGCCGATCTCCACCTCCTCAGTCTCCAACTTCTCAGGGTCCAGGAGACGGTTTATCTCTTCCGGACCGAAGGCGCGAGCAGGGTCCATCGGCTCGTCCATGCAGGCCATATGCGCGGGGTCGGGCTGCTTGATTTCTTCGTGGTAGTACTTGGCAAAAGGCCGGGCCTCTTCCTCCGGAGTAAGCGGAGGCAGCGTGCCCTTGATCTTGCTGTCGGCGAGGTTCTGAGAGTATGTCTTTTGCGCCTTCCACTCAGGCATGTTCTTGTCCTCAATCATGGCAATCATTCCTTCGGGGCAGCGTCGTCGATGATGCGCACCGGCCGGGCGTAGAGGAAGAACGACTCAGACCAGTCGGCGAAGTCGAGCTCGCTCTCCTGCATGGCCTCCACGTACTGCCGGAACGCCCCCACCTGCTCCATGCTGTCCAGCGTTACGGACACGACCAGGTCGTACACCGGGGGATCGACCATCCGAAAATGCGCCCGAGCTGCCGCGTCGTTGTCGTTGATCCGGGAGCGCTTGTTCATCACGACCTTTCGGAACATCTCCCGGGCATACGGGGACTTGGCCATGGCTTCATCGTGAGCCTGGCGCCAGAGCCGGTAATAGTCCTGAGGAAAAACCTCTGGCTTGCGCATGATGTACTGCATGACCTTGACGGCGCCGTGGCCGGGGTCGCCCAGCCCGGGGTTGAACTTGGGCCTGGGGTTGGGCACGGGGACCTCGACTTCCTCCGCCATGACGATGATGTTCGTGGCCTCGTCGGCGAAGAACTTGCCATCCTCGTTGGCCCGCGACTGCTCGACTCCTTGAGGCTCGAGGGTGGCGAGCATGTCTCGAAATTCACTGAAATAGAGCTCGACCACACCCTCGCGGTCGGTGGCCTTGTTCTTGTGGCTGGTATCGGAGAGCACGCCGAAGGCTCCGTCGATAACGTGGTTCTGGATGTAGCGGTCGATCTTGAAGCGTTCCACGCGAGCCACGGTGCCATGGTAGTGCTCGATATAGCGGAAGTACTCCGCTCGAGTCAGGCCGGGGCGGCGGCGGGAAGCGGCCATCAGTTTTATGGGCATTGAACACCTCCTAATCCAGCTCCCGCCCGGCCAGCCGGCTGTGGGAGACATTCATGAGTCGAACACAAACGCCATGCCAGAGCACAATCCTCGGTCAGACCACCGGGCTCTTGCCCATCTCCTCCTTTGCCACCAGCGGCAACAGCACCCGCAGATTCGAGTACTCCTCCACATTAGCGCGCTCATTCTGCTCGAACGGCGACCGACGTAGAAGGTTACTAAAAGGCCGGAGCCGTGTCGACCTCTTTCTGCACGCAGGGACCCTTGCGTGAGGCAACGGGGCTGTGGCACGACGCCCGCTGCCCGGGCCCGCCGCCAACCGCCGATTGTGCCTCGGCCACGCTCGTGAGACTCTCAATTTGCGCGTCACGGCAGCGGAGGTTAGAGATGAGCGATACACCGGTGGTGGACACTACGCCGGCCATCAGCAGATGGAGCGTGGACGTCATGGCGTTCACCCTGATGCTTTTCTTCATGTTGATGGCCGCCTGTCTTTCGGTGATGCCGGTGGTCCACGGGGAACTCGCCGATCGTTTCGGGTTCTCGGCCTCGCAGATCGGTCTGCTGACCTCGGTCTTCATGTTCGCTTTCGGCGCGGTGGGGATCCCGGCGGGCGTCGGGGCAGCTCGCTGGGGCGGCCGCATGTTCGCGCTCAGCGCCATGGCGTTTGCCGCGGGATCGCTCCTTTTCGCCTTCAGCTCATCATATGGGTTGTTCCTCGTTGCGAGGGCCGTGCAAGGGATCGGAGCTGGGTTCGTGGTGCCGGTCTCCAGCCCCGTGCTGGCCCACACCGTCCCAACCCGGCACCATGCGAGAGCATGGGGCATTTTCGGTGCTGGGCAAGGACTGGGCGTCCTCCTCACCATGCTGGCTCTCTCCCCCATCTCTCGTGCCGGGGGATACAGAGCCGTCTTTATCACCGTGGCTGCTCTCGCTGTCGTGATCGGGATGGTTGCGCTCGCTCAGAAACCTGTTAGATCTCTGCCTCGCCATCCGGAGGAGGCCACGAGCCTCAGGGGTCTGGGCAAGGCCCTAGCAGCGGTGGCGGTCAACCGAAAGGTGCTCCTGCTTGCCCTTTTCAACGCGGGTGGTCTGGCATTCATTGCCGGCGTTCCGGTTTGGACGCCCGACTTCCTCCACTCGACTTTCGGGGCGAGCGCAGGCTTCGCGGCAGCGCTCACGGCCGGTTACGGTGCCGCCTGCCTGCTTGGCAACCCGGCAGGAGCCGCCGTGATGACCAGGTGGGGGAAGCTGACGGCGATCCTCCTGGGCCTGGCTACGACCACCGTCGTGGTGGTGGCCGTGCCTTTTTCGCCCGACGTCTGGGTCGCGTTCGCCTTGGTCACCATTTCGGGCTTCCTCAGCCTGCTGTATTTCTCTGCCAATTTCGGCATCATCCCCGATGTGGTCGCCAAACCGGAGCAGGTGGGCCCCGCGACGGGACTGATCAACCTGCTAAGCCTCACGGCGGCGTTGCTCGCTCCGTGGCTGTTCGGAGTGGCTCTGGACGCGGTCGGTCCGAGTAGGGGATACATCGTGGGATACCTGATCTTCGCAGCGTTTGGCCTTGCCGCTTTAGCCGGGATAGCCTTCTTCTATACCGCACGCGAGAGGCGAGCCCGACGAAAAGCCACCACCGGCGGCGGGGTGACCGATCCCGGGAACTGACACCCGTGCCTCCTACCGGCGACGGCGGCGCGGCAAGAACCGGATGTCCTGCTTCTCGTTGTAGCAATTGCCCCGGTCCAGCCCCGCTTCGTAGCGTGCCTCCAGTCGCTCCAGTTCACTTTCCAGGTCGAAATCCGGAGCGGCAGAAGGCTCGATCTGCTCCACCACTTCAAAGGTGAAATTCTCCCGGCCGTATCGCTGGAAGTCCTCTTGCAGGCGTGGGTTGCTGTGCGATCCGATCTTGAGCAAGAACTCGATGCGGTTCAAAGGGCCGTGCAGATTCAGCGCCGACCCCAAGAAGACCGTGCCCGTAACGTTGTTGACGACGCGGAAGATGCCGGCCGTCTTCTCCTCGCGCTTGTATTCCTCTCTCAAGGTCTTGTTCTCGCTATTCATTCTGTCATCCCCGTTCGTGCGTCCAATGGCCGGATTCTGCGGAATGCCCGATGGAGGCTTACTCGTTCGCGCGTAGCTGCCGCTTTCCCGAGTGAGAAAACCCTCGTCCACGAGCAGGCGTCTGATCAGGCAATAATCGTCGAAGCCAGCCGTGATCTTCGCGTTGACCTCCGCTTCCGAGTATCGGCCCCCAGGCTCGAACAGCGCGGCGAACTGCTCGAGAACAACGGTCCGTTTTCGTTTCTGCGCAGGCATCCTCAGCAACCGGCCATCGGCGAAGAACGTGCCGATAACTCGCTCCGCGTCTTGGCTTAGGCGTACCGACTCCCCCGCCCGGACCGGATCGTCAAAGTCCGCGAGATCGCTGATGCGCAGGCCGAGCGCCTCAGGTGCCAGCCGGTACATCGTGTAGTACTGGTCCCGTTGGGCCGTTACCAGACCGGATCGCACGAGCTTCTTGAGATGGAAGGACACCGTGGAGGGCGCAAGCACCAGCGCGCCGGCCATCTCCTCGGCGCACAGCGGACCGGGCCGGAGAGCAGCCACCATCAGCAGCCGCGAACGGTCGGCAAGGGCTTTCGCGATGGCAAGTGAGGCATCGAGTTCCAAGCAACCGACCAATCTAGTTCGATTATTATCGAACTAGATTAGCCTCACCCGGCGGCTGTGTCAACACGGTCCGCCTGGCGCGTCACTGGACTTGGCCGCGGAGCTCCCCACTCGAATTCGCGGTGGAACCCACGTTCACGTAGATCTCGAGGCTCTTCATCAACGCCACCAAGTCGGCGATGGTCTTGCCTTTGAGTGGCCCGGTCAGGCTGGAGGCCTTGAGAGTGCCCTTGGCCAGCGTTCCCGTGAAAGCGCCCTTCTTCTTGGGACCCGGATACAGAGTAGCCACTATCTCGCCCGTGGCGCCGGCCTTGCCGTTGCGAAGCCGGGCGACGGTAGCGTTGCTGAGAGCGGTCACTTTCAGAACGTAGGCGATCTTGGTGCCGGTCGAGTCCACCGTGAAAGTCGCGGACCCGAGCGCCGCGGTATCGACCGCCGGGACCTCGTTGACTCCCGACAGTTGCGCGCTGAAGGTCGCGCCGGCGATGTCCGCTGGTGTGGTCTCCGTGGTGGAGGTGGTGCTCAAAATGGAGGTGGTGGTCACACCTGAGTCGAGGGTGGTGCTCGACGTCGTTGCGCCTCCACAGCCCGAGCCGACAGCTGCGATGCCGAACAACCCGAGCCCGGCAGCCAAGGCCACCGCTATGGCAACGGTGGTGGTGATGCGCGAAGCATTCCTCATGTCGGCACCTCCGTGCGCACGGCGTATTCGCGTGTCGGCCAGCCAGTATCCTACGGCACCAGACATGAGCCCATGCCGTGGTTTGCGCTGGCTCTATTCTTCCTCTCAGCCTGCGCATTTGCAAACGGTGGAGGCCGCGCGTGAGTCACCCGCCGGACTCTCGGGGCCGGCACCTAGAGACGTTTCGTTTCGTGTCTTCAGACGCCGGGTATCGTCCGACTCGGATCGGACTGTCCCCGAAGCGCTTCCCCGTCGATCGAGCCCTGAGAGGATCCCATGACTCCTGACGAGACCGGAACAGCGACGCTGACCCTGTTGCCCCCCATCGACCTGGTCGCTCCCAAAGTCTTCCTGACCGCCTCATTCGCCTTCGGCTGATTCTGGGGCGCCGAGGCCCAGTTGGGGTGTCAAACCGGGGTGATCAGAACGCGAGTGGGCTACGCGGGAGGCGTGAAGAAGAATCCTACTTACCATGACCTGGGCGACCACGCCGAGACCGTTCAAGTGGATTTCGATCCCGCTGTTGTGATCTTCGCGGAGTTGCTGGACGTTTTCTGGGCGAGTCACGACGCCACTCGTCCGTCTTGGTCGAGGCAGTATATGTCCGCGGTCTTCTACCACGATCCGGAGCAAGAGCGAGTCGCCAAGCAACTCAAGGGGAAATGGGAGGAGCAGGCGGAACGCCGGTTGCAGACCGAGATCCTCCCGGCGACGGAGTTCTATCTAGCCGAGGACTACCACCAGAAGTACTCGCTGCAGAACGATAGGACCCTGGAGCGAGAGTTCCGACGCATGTATCCGACCTTCACGGATTTCGTGGACTCTACGGCCGCAGCCCGCGTCAACGGATACCTTTACGGTTGCCGATCACTGGCAGACCTTCGCGCGGAGCTGGGCAGCTTCGGCCTCTCGAGCGAAGGCGGGGCGCGACTGCTCGACCGGGTCTCTCGACTGCATCGGTAGACCGCACGTCACGGGCATTCGGATGCGGGTCAGCCGCCCTGCCGTACGGGCGCGCACCCGCCCGGACGGCGCCACATGCGGCCGCACTACCTACTTTCTTTCGCCGCGTGGTATTGCCGCCTGATCTCCTCGATGTTCACGGAAGGCGCCGGGAACTGCATGCCCATCGACTCCATCGTAGCCACGAGAATGCGCGATATGGCCACGTTGCGACACCACTTGTGGTTGGCGGGAATGATGTACCAGGGAGCATCCGCCGTGCTGCACTTGGAGATGGCGTCCTCGTAGGCGTTCTGATAGGCGTCCCAGAATTCCCGCTCTTTGTAGTCGGACTCACTGATCTTCCATTGCTTCGCTGGGTCTTCCAGGCGCTGCTTGAACCGGGCGAGCTGTTCCTTCTTGTCGATATACAGAAAGAACTTGATGATGTGCGTGCCGTTGTCCGATAACAGCTTCTCAAAGGCGTTGATCTCGTCGTAGCGCCCGGACCAAACCTCCGGCGGCACTAGCCCGTGCACCCGGACCACCAGCACGTCTTCGTAGTGCGAACGGTTGAAGACGACCACCCGGCCCTTGGCAGGAGTCACCTTGTGTATTCGCCACAAGTAGTCGTGCGCCAGCTCTTCCGCGGAGGGGACTTTGAAAGGTTGGACGGTGGCCCCCTGCGGGTTCATCGAAGCGATGACGTGATTGACGGTCCCGTCCTTGCCCCCGCCATCCACCGCCTGCAGCACGATCAGGAAAGACCTCTTGCACTCGGCGTACATGAGGTACTGCAACTCGGCCAAGCGCTTCGTGAGCTTGGCGAGCTCGTCCTGGACCGCGCTCTGGTCCTTGTCGTCCCCCTTGTAGTCGGGGTCTATCTGGCTCAACTTCACCCTGGTCCCCGGCTCGACCCGGAACATGTCGGGGTACTTCATGGACGATCCTTTCCTGGTCGTTCGGTCGCCCCGGGTTCCGGGAGGAGCTAGGAGTCTGAAACTGAATCCCCTTGAGGAGGCGTGACGGCCTCAGCAGGCACGGCGGCCTCGCTACGCTTCTTCCCTTTGCCCACCTTCATCGCGGCCTTCTCGAGCTTGACCAGCCTCGCTTCCAGCTCTTTGATGGTCTTCTCAAGCTTTGCCATGCCTTTTTCGTTGGCCTTGTCGCCCATTCCCTCTCCTTTGTTCGGGTCCGCTCGTAGCTTCCCCAAATGTACCGCGTTCCTAACGGGAACAACGGAGGCGTCCTCAGACGGAGACGTCCGGAGATGCCCGCACCGGCACTTCGGTATAAACAACCGTGCTTTTCATCCTAGCTCCTTTGATCCTCGGACTACGCAACCAGCCTGTCGCCCAGCGACGGGATCTGGTCTTCCGACGGCTCGGGGGCGAGCGACTGCCCGGGGGCGACCGGCTCCTGGCCGGCCAGTAGCGACTGAACCCAGCCGCGCTTGCTCCACAGAGCGCACCCGCCTTCGCTTTCGGTCAGGTGTTCGTCGCTCTCGCGGATCTTCCGCAAGAACGTTGACTGGAGGGCGTCCCGCAATGTCACCTTGCGCAGATTGACATCGGCGAAGGGCGAGAACGGACAGGGCTCGAGATCGCCCTCCGCGCTCACGTGTATGAAGCCCCGACCCGCGGCCATACAGCCCCCAAAAGCCTGCTCACTGGCAGAAGAGGCCAGAAACAGACCGGGGAACTCCCGCCGAAACAGGTTCATCGTGAGAGGCTCAGAGCGCCTCTGCGCTTCGCTCGGGACAAGATGCTCGGTACCCTCCTGAATCGGTACGTAGTCCACATAGAAGAACAGCTTGCATCCGCGAGCGACCAGCTCGCGGGCGAACACGCGGCTGGTGACCAAGCCGAAGTTACGGCGAGTGACCATCACCGAGGTTCCGAAGAACATCCGCCGCTGCTGCATCTGCTCCATCGCGCCGCGGGCAGCGTCATACACGCCTTCACCCCGGCGGCAGTCGGTCTCGCCTTCAAACCCCTCCAGACTCAAGAGGGGGATCACGTTCCTCTGGGCCTGCATTCTCGTGAGCAGATGGTCGTTCAGAAGAGAACCGTTGGTAACCACGAGAAAGACGATCTCGGGATGGTCGCGGGTGATGTCGAGAATCTCGGGCCGGGTGAGTGGCTCGCCGCCGGCCAGCGCGACCATCGACACCCCTAGATCCCGCGCCTGGGCAACCACGTTGCGCAATTCCTGCTCGCTCATCTCTTGACCGGCAGGACGGCCGTGGGCATGAACGAAGCAGCCAGCGCAGCGCAGATTGCAGCGCCGGGTGACGCTGATGATCATCACCGGCGGAACATGCACACCGCGCTTCCCCCACTCCCGACGACGCGCCGCAGCCCGACGTTGATGGATTGCGGTTCTTGCGAAGAAGAGCGCGGTCTTAGGCTCGCTCCGGCTGATCCTCGCGGCGTCGCGGAAGAACCCGCCGATAGAACGGTCGAAGCCGCCGTTGCGGAGCGAGCTCGCATTCATAGATCCTGTCGTTCTCATGGTCGCCTTCCTTCCCGTTCCTGTGAGATGGGCGGCGCCTTGCCACCCGCGTTTTCAGTATGGTCCGGCAACCCCATAGCTGCGCCCGGCATCAGGAGGGAATCGGACTTGGCCCGAGGGCGGGTCCAGCGACTGGTCAACAGGCCAGGTCCGCCCTGCGGCCCGGGCCGCGGGGACGCCGCGACTTGCGCTGACGCCCGGCTCCCGCCCGCGGGCGTACCAAGGAAGGAGGCGGCGCGAGCGCCGCCTCCTTCACCAGGCCCACTGGGGGCCGGCCGGGGCACACGCCCCGCCGGCCGTCTCTGTCTAGCTCACGTACGCCGCGCGGCGGTCGTCTGTCGCGCCCTCATGTGCCGCGGTCCCCCAGGCCTCGTCCGACATTTCGCCCGGTAAACCATCC
>JADGPI010000312.1 GCA_017882525.1 Thermoleophilia bacterium | reverse complement strand
GGGCGGGCGCCGGGAACCGAGCCTGGCCGCACAGTGCCGGAGACGTCAGTCGTCGACGAGATTCAGCGTCTGCTGGATCCTGCTCAGGAGGAGGTCTTCGATCTCGGTGGACAAGACCTGGCCGGCGGCGAACTTCCCATCGCCGGGCGATACGATCCCCGAAGTCACGAGGGCGCTTATGGCTTGCCGCTCCGCGGGAGTAGCTTTCGGGTCGACCGGCTGCGCGGGGAAAGAGCCTTGCGGGAGCAAATCCCCGAAGGCCTTCACCAGCAGAAGAGCGTACTGCCCCTGTGTAAGCGCGCTCGACGCCCACGTGCCCGAGGCCTCTTCCCGGCTCACCAGACCCAGAGCCACCGCCTGATCGACCTGCGCGGCCACGCCTGTGCCGGTCGATGCAAAATCGTTGTGGGAACTAGCGCGATAGACCGGCATGAGGTCGGCGACCGCGGTCGCTCCGGTGACCTCTTCCACGCTGGGCCGCGTGGTTTGCGTGACCGCGCCGGGATGGCCCATCTGGCTGGCAACGATCAGCGCCAGGGTCACCGCCAGGACCACCACTACGAGGCCGCCCACGGCAAACACCAATCGAGGGCCCGTGAACCAGCCGGCCCGCCTATACCGGGTGCTCGTGCGACGACCCGCGGCCTGGTCGGCTGCGAGCACCCGCTCGAGCACCCGCCGGCCGCGCTCGCCGTCCGCCCACTCATCTGCCGGCGGCCACAAAGGTGGTTTCGCGTCTGCGATGTCGGTCAGAAACGGATCTTCTTGTCTGCTCATCACTCTTCCGGCTTTGCGTTCGAGGAATCTTTGCCCTCTACAACCCTATATGTCCGGATATCACCGATTTGTTCCAAAAGAAATTGACGGGCCCGCAGGATCCTTTGAGCAAGGGCCCCCGGAGTGCACCCGAGCACCCGAGCGGCTTCGTTGTAGTGGAGCCCGTCCCAGGCCACGAGCAGCAACGCTTCCCGGTCCTTTTCGCGCAGTTTGGACAGACCTTGCCTGATGACGAGGTTCCGCGCTGCCACGGAGGAGAGGTCGTGGTCGGCGCGGTTATTCCAGACGAGGGCTTCCTCGCTCCGCTCGATAAGAGCCTGGCGGCGCTTGGACCCGCGTAGCTGGTTGCCCAATACCTTGCGGGCTATACCGAAGAGCCAGGGAAGCACCTCGTTAGAAGCGGCGGGTGCGTCTACCAACCGGCGCGTGAGGACTACGAACACCTCGGATACCACGTCCTCAGCCTCGGTCAGCGTGGCGCCACGATAACGGGCGTAGTCGAGCACACGGGGCGCGTAGTCCCGGAAGATCTCTTCCAAGCGGTGTTGCTCCGCAGCCGCGCGGCCATCGTGCTGCGCGGCCGCGGCCCGGTGGATTTCGGCGGGCTCTGTGTCGTCTTTTCCGGGCCTAGGAATCCCCATGGTTCCAGGAATATAGCACCGGCCATCCGCCGCCGCGCGCGGCCATGCCTATTGAGGCGACGCGCCGGCCTCTGACCGCCGTGAAACGTGCCTCGCAAAAGCGATGACGGCCAGAAAGACGGCGTAGCCGAGGAACGCGCCAAACGTGTTGAGGATGACATCGTCCACATCCGTCTGGCGGTACGGAAAGCCCACCACACCCGACAATGCGAGTTGGATCAACTCGATGGCCAGCGAGCCACCCAGTCCTGCGGCGAGCGGCCACCACCAGGTGCGCAGACGTGCCCAGAGCAGTGGGCCGGCCAGGGTGAAGGGGACGAAGAGAAGAACGTTGCCGCCGAACTCACGGATGATCTGGGCGGCGTCCAATTGGGGGAGCGCGCGGATAATCTCTCGGAAGGGAACCAGGTTCACCCAAGCTCGCCCGGCGAATCCGCCCGCGCTCGCGGCGGCGGAGTCTCCGAGGGGCAGCGGGAAGAAGGCCACCGAGCATATCCACCAGGCGTACGTGGCCAGGACCACCGCGACCGTTATCCGGAGCCGCTGGATGCGGCGCGCTCCGGCCGTCTGGGCCGGCCGGCCACGGCGCCTCACCTGCCAGAAGACCACCAAGCCAGCGACCACCGGCCAGGCTATCCAGATAACGCGGCCGTCGATCAGCGTCGCTCCTTCGCTCCCGCCTCGGACCGCGCGTCGAAACCAGAACTGCGTCCCGTCCCGTCCACCAGTCAAGCAGGTGCCCCGTACATTAGCAGCGCTGCGCTACTTGGAGGTGATGATGCTGATCAAGCTGATCCAGCCAAGAATGACGATGCGCCCCATGGACACCCTGATGAAACCCCGCTTAGCCCCCTCTCTCGGTCTCCTCACTCTGGCCACCCTCACTCCCGCCGAACACGAGATCCTCATCGCCGACGAGAACGTGGCGAAGCTCGCCCTCGACGATCGGCCCGATCTGGTGGGGATCACCGCCAACGTCGACAACGCCCTACGCGCGTACCAGATAGCCGACGGTTACCGGGAACGCGGTATCTTGGTGGTGGGGGGAGGCATCCACATCAGTTCGGTGCCCGAGGAGGCGCGGCGGCACTTCGATGCCATTTGCGTGGGCAACGCGGAGACGGTGTGGCCCACGATCTGCGAGGACGCGGACGCCGGGTCCCTCAAACCGCTCTACCGTGGACACGCCCCGCTCAGAGGCAGCGATATCCCCATCCCCAGGCGCGAACTGGTCCCGCCCGGAGCCTACCTCTATACCAACACGATCAGCACGAGCCGTGGCTGTCCGTTCAAGTGCGACTTCTGCTACAACAGTTGCGAGTACGTGAACTACAAGATCGTCAACCGGCCCGTAGCCGAGGTCATCCGCGAGATCAAGACCCTGGGGACCCGGCACGTGATGTTCATCGACGACAACCTGGTTGGCAACCCGGCCTGGACCTGGGAGTTCCTTCACGCGCTCGAGGCAGAGAACCTGTCCCTCAAGTGGAACGCCGCGGTGAGTGCGAACCTGGTGAACCACCTGCCGCTCCTGGACCTGATGGCGGCGACCGGCTGCAACAGCCTCTTCGTGGGATTCGAAAGCATCAACGAGCAGGCCCTCGCCGAGGTGGGCAAACGGCAGAACAAGGTGGCCGAGTTCAACCGGCTCATCGCGGAGATCCATCGGCGGGGGATCATGGTCAACGCGAGCCTCGTCTTCGGACTGGACCACGACGACGCCTCCATGTTCAAGGCTACGATGAAGTGGCTGGTGGCCAACAAAGTGGAGACCATGACCGGCCACATCCTCACCCCATATCCCGGCACCGTGCTGCACGACAGGCTGGAGGCCGGAGGCCGCATCATCGACCACGACTACAGCCACTACAACACGGCCAACGTGGTCTACAAGCCCATGCTGCTAACGCCCGAAGAGCTGCGCGCCGGCTATCTCTGGATGTACAAGGAGTTCTACTCCTTCGAGAACATCTTTCGGAGGATGCCAGAGAGCAAGCGGCAGGTGATCCCGTATCTGCTCTTCAACCTGGCCTATCGCAAGTTCGGAGGGTTGACGGCGTTCCTCGCCCGCTTCGGCCTGCTCACCTGGGTGGGGCGGATTGCCCGGAGACTGGCGTACCACGTGGAGTAGGCAGGGCGGCTACTCGGTCGCCCGCGGCATCGCCACCAGCCCCCGCTGCAGCGCGACGGCCACGACGACAAGACCGCCAAAGACCTCCCACAGCCGGACACCGAACGCGAAGTGGGCCCGCCCGACGACGAGCACCGCCACAACGGTGGCCACCAGACCCACGATGGCCCAGATCGCCAGGCGCAGGAACACACCTATGAAGCTGAACCCGGTGGTGTCGAGAGCCGCGACTTCTATCAGGTTGGAGGACACCCTTCCACCACGCCGGGCCGAGAAGGC
>JADGPI010000311.1 GCA_017882525.1 Thermoleophilia bacterium | reverse complement strand
TGACCTGGAGAGACCTGGACGAAGAACACTTGCGCCTATCCATCTGCAAGAACATGACCAGCGTGGGATATGAGGTCACCATCGGCGAGCCGAAGACAAACAAAGGCTGTCGCAACATCCCCCTGGACCCCGGCACCCTGGCCACCCTGCAAGCCCTTCGCGAGCAGCACATCGAAGAGATGAGGCTCTGGCGGCGGGAAGGGGATGTCGAGAGCGAGTTCGTCTTCTGCCGCGAGAACGGCGAGCCGTACCACCCGGACCTTATTAGCCAGTCTTTTGAGAGGGCCGTGAAGGCTTCCAAGCAGCCGCGAATCCGCCTCCACGATCTAAGGCATACTCACGCCACGCTGGCTCTCCAGGCGGGGGTCCATCCAAAGATCGTCCAAGAGCGACTCGGGCACGCCAACATCAGCATCACGCTCGACACCTACTCACACGTTATCCCGGCTATGGAAGAAGAGGCGGCGGCTAAGGTCGCGGCCCTCTTCATGCCGTCCGATCCCCATGAGTGACGGCTCATCCCAGAGGGTTCGTTGCCAAAGCGTTGCCAAATCATCGGTTTTGGCCCTTTTCGGCCATCCGTTAGAAAAGAAAAAGGCCCGGATATCCAGGCCTTTCATATGGTAGCGGGGGCAGGATTTGAACCTGCGACCTTCGGGTTATGAGCCCGACGAGCTACCGGACTGCTCCACCCCGCGCCGTTCAGGAGAGCGGAGTATAGCACAGCGCACGCCCCTCCCCCGGGCCGGTCCGCCTCTTTGCCACCAAAGGCCTATAGCCATCGGAAGGCCAAGCCGATAGAAGATAGAATGCTTAGAACGCCTCTGGTCTTTGACGCTTGGTGCCGATAATCAAGTTGAGTTCTTCTGGGAACAAGGTCTGCTGCTGCGTCGTGCGGCAGACCAAGGGGCCGGCGAAAGGTCTGATATCAGCCGGTTGGTGCGACATATTGGTCGTTTAGGGCACGCCAAGCCGAGCGGCGCTGTGCGCGGTTGGTTGCCCGCCATCGTCCCGGCGGCTTTGGCCTGCGCGACCGTGGCCTTCTGTCTCGCGGGCATGGCCTTGGCTACCCCCTCCGCCTCGGCGGCCGTGGACGGCGTTCGTCTGCAAGGCCAGGTCAAGACTCAGGTCGATTCTCTGCAAACTCAGGCCGCCGCGGTGCAGGCCGACATCGATTCGACCGACCAGGAGATCGAGCAACTCAACGAGAGCTACAACGAGCTGTCGCTCCAAGTCGACTCGATCAATCAGCAGATGACGGACCTCCGCCGGCAACTCGCTCTCGCCCAAGCCGACCACGACTACCGAGTCCGCGTGTTCGACGACCGGCTCGTGGCGATCTACAAAGCCGGAGGCCGGGATCAGTTCCTCCAGATACTTCTCATGTCCACTGGGCTCAGCGATCTTGTCAGCCGCATCCGCATCGTCGCGACTCTCGCAGACCAGGACACCCGGCTGGTCGACAACCTCGATGAGAGCACCGGACGGATCGACGCGCTCCTCAAAGAGATAGACACCCAGAAACGCGCCGAGGTGAGCACTCGGCGGCAGATGGACGAGAAGCTGCAGCTCAGTCAGTTGAAACTAGCAGAGCGCCAGAGCACGCTGGCGGGCCTCAACGCACAGATCGCAGGCGTGATCGAGCAGGAACGGCAGCGGCAGGTGGCAGAACAAGAAGCGCTGCGGGCGGAGCTGTTCGCCAAGCTCGGCATTTCGAATCCCTACGACGGCCCTCTCCCCCAGACCGACGATGACGTCCTCAATCAGGTTATCCAACCCGCCGCCACATATATGGGGATCCCCTATGTCTGGGCCGGCGATAGGCCCTCCACCGGGTTCGACTGCTCCGGGTTCACTAGATACGTCTTTGCCCAGCATGGGATCGACCTGCCGCACTTCTCCGGCTACCAGGCGGCGATGGGAGTGGCCGTGGACCTTCAGAATATACAACCCGGAGACCTGGTGGCCTTCGGCAACCCGGTCTATCACGTCGGGCTCTATATCGGGGACGGCAAGTTCATCCAAGCGCCGCACACCGGCGACGTCGTCAAGATATCGGCGCTTAGCGAGCGGACCGACCTCTCGGCCATCCGCCGGTTCCCCCTCAAGGCGAGGATCGGCCCTCCGGCCATCACCTAATCCGCCAGCAATCACCTAGCCCGCCGGCCATGGATCAGGCCCCTGCATCTCGCGCCCGAACATCGTCTAGAATAGGCGCATGAACCTCATCATGATCGTGATGATCTGCGTGGGATGTGCTCTGGCGCTCGCCGGGTTGATCTACCTTGCCTTGCGTGCCGTGGCACTCGTCAGAGTGGCCAAGAAAGCAGGGAATACGGCTTCGACTCAGGTGCAGGCCCTCGTGCGCGGTGGTCGGCAACTGGCGCCCAAGCTCCAGGAACTACAGCGCAAGCAAAAGGAAATGGCCGACGAGCTCGCACGCCTGTCGGCCACTACAAGTGATCTGCGCCTCTTGCAAGACGAACTGAGCCGGGCCACGAGCTTCGTGACCCGCATCAAGTCCTAGACCCCGCATCAAGCCCTAGACAGCCTCGACCTCGGTCACTTCCGGGACTTGCTCCTTAAGCACCCGCTCGACGCCCATACGCAGAGTCATCTGCGACATCGGGCAACTCCCGCAAGCGCCAACCAACTTGACCTTGACCACCCCGGTGGCCTCGTCGACGTCTACCAGCTCGACATCGCCGCCGTCATTCTGCAGGGCCGGACGGATCAGGTCCAGCGCCTTCTCAATGCGCTCTTTCATCGGTCCTCCGCTTACATTGACCAGTCGGACCCGCCGGGGTCGGTGTTAGCCTCCCCGGAGGGCCCGGCCAGAATCCACACTATTATTGTCTAGTTTCTCACACCTTGACGATGGTCGCGATGCCCTGGCCGCCACCGATGCACATGGTGGCAAGGCCGTGGGAGCCACCCTCCTGCTTGAGCGCATAGATCAGCGTGGTCAGGATGCGGGCTCCGGATGCACCGATCGGGTGGCCGAGAGCGATAGCGCCGCCATACAGGTTGGTCTTCTTGAGATCGAGCGGCAACTCCTGGGCCACGGCCAGAGCCTGCGCCGCAAAGGCTTCGTTCGCCTCTACCACGTCGATTTGGTCGAGGCTCATGCCGGCTTTGTCGAGGACCTTCTTGGTGGCGTAGTAAGGACCCATCCCCATGTACTTGGGATCGAGCCCAGCCGATGCGTAAGCCACCAGGGTGGCAAGCGGCTTGATGCCGTGCTTCTCTGCGTACGCGCGGGAGGCGACGACGAACGCCGCGCCGGCATCGTTGATGCCCGAGGCGTTGCCCGCCGTCACGCAACCGTCTTTCTTGAAGGCGGGGCGGAGTTTGGCCAAGCCCTCTCGGGTGGTATCGGCACGGACATGCTCGTCGGTGTCGAATATCACCGGGTCGCCTTTGCGCTGCGGGATCTCCACGGGAACGATCTCTGCCTTGAACTTACCCGCTGCGATCGCCGCGCCGGCGCGCCGCTGGCTCTCCAGAGCAAAATCGTCCTGCATATCCCTGGTGATGCCGAAGCGTTCGGACACGTTCTCAGCTGTGATGCCCATATGGATCTTCTCGACGCCGCAGCTGAGGCCGTCGAGGATGATGTCGTCGTAAAGGGTGCTGTCACCGAGGCGGAACCCCATGCGCGCTCCGGGAAGGATGTGCGGAGCCATGGTCATGTTCTCGATGCCGCCGGCCACTAGCACTTCGGCGTCGCCGGCCGCGATGGCCTGCGCAGCAAGATGGACGGCCTTCATGCCAGAACCACAGACCTTGTTGATGGTAATGGCCGGGGTTTCTTCGGGGAGACCCGCGGCCAGCCAGGCCTGGCGGGCCGGGTTTTGGCCCTGGCCGGCCTGAAGGACGTTGCCAAGAATGAGTTCGTCCACTTCTTCAGCTTTTACGCCGGCCCGTTTCAGAGCCTCGAGGATCACGATCGCACCCAGCTTGGCCGCGGGAACCTCGGAGAGAGCGCCGAGGAACCGGCCCACGGGCGTACGGCATGCACTTAGGATCACAACATCGGGGGACAAGGGGACTCCTTTCGATCTGCCTGCAGAAACAGGGCCGCGCTGAGGCATTCTTCCTCATCGTGCGCGGCTCGGAGAAGTTAAGCTGTTGAAAAGATACCACTCCTCGCAGGCCCAGGTCCCGACGGCGTGCAACGCCGACGCCCGGCGGGGCCGGTCGGGCTCACTCCGGATGAGGGCCCGCCCACGGGCGCGGCCCCGCCAAGGCATAGGAAATTGCGACACCGTTCGACGTCAGCAGTTGTACGATCTCCGGCGTCATGGGCCAGAAATCCTGTTCGCGCTCGCTGCCCGTGCCGTCCTCTGGTGACACGTAGTGAGCGGTCACGCGCAACTCGCCGTCGACGTCGTCCGCCAGGATCTGGTAGCCCCGGCCCAGCCAATCTTGCAGCTTGGTCTCGAACTCACGGAGAACGACCGGGTCCATGGCGCCTCCTTTTAATGCCCGGCGACCGCGGTGGCCGCTTCTACCTTGTTCCTTACCTTTCGAGCGTACCCCCAAACCAGCGCCGGTCAAGCACCTGCATGAACCGCCCCGGGTTCAGAGATTCGCTGAGCCACGTGCCTGTGACGACAGTGTCACAGCGGCGGACTCACGCCACCTCTGCTTCCCGCTGACGCCAGCCCGCACTGAAGAGGAAGAGCATCGCGGACGTGCGACCCAGGTGGGTGAACACCGTCGAGAGTCGCTCGGCGGTGGCCTCCAGATCTTCTTCTGCGCCCGCCTCCTCGAGAAACGCATGAAAGGATTTAGAACCTTTTGCTGTTTCCAAAAAGGTGTTGGCATTCTTGATCACCGCCTCGATCTTGCGTCGATTGCGGATGACACTGGGGTCGGCAAGCAGCCGCCCGACATCGGCTTCGTCCATGAGCTTGACCTTCTTGGGGTCGAAAGCGTGGAACGCCGTCCGCATCGAGTCCCACCTCGCCTCCACCACCTTCGGCCCCAGCCCGGCCGAGAACACGGCCCTGGCCAGAAGGTCGAAATACGCGTTGTTGGAGCGTGGGTACTCACCCGCCCGCTGCATCCAAGGTTGCTTCTCGAACATGCCTCCTCCTTCCCGTGGAAACCAACCGCGTGATGGTAAGAGGAGCTGCCCGCCCTGTATGTACAACGGAAGTTGAATCCTGGCGGATCGGGAGCCGCGACGAGGTTTGCGGCGGCTTCAGTCGTCTAGAGGGCCACGACTAGAGCCTGCCCAAGCTGCTCGACAGCCAATCGAGCGCCACTTTCCTGCGGTCGGCGAGGTCGAGCTCGCGCAGGCGCCTT
>JADGPI010000310.1 GCA_017882525.1 Thermoleophilia bacterium | reverse complement strand
CCGACCTGCAGGGCGCTCCGGTTATCACCGAGACGAACCCCGTCATGCAGAACCTCATAGGGCAGCTGGAGCACCAGGCCCAGTTCGGAGCGCTCTTCACCGACTTCACCATGATCAAGGCCGGCGCCTTCCACAAAGCCAACGGGGGCTTTCTCGTGCTCGATGCCCGCGACGTTCTGACGAAGCCGTACGCGTGGGAAAGTTTGAAGCGGACGCTCAAAACCGGTGAGATCCGCATCGAGGATGTGGCCCAGCAGATGGGTTTTGCCATGACGGCTTCACTGGACCCCGAGCCCATCCCGTTCAAGGCCAAGATCGTCCTAATCGGCGAGCCCATGGTCTACTACCTCCTTTTCGAACAGGACCCCGACTTCCGCGAACTCTTCAAGGTGAAGGCCGATTTCGACAACGAGGTGGACCGTTCCGTCGCGAACGAGAAACTGTACGCACGCTTTATCGCCCGGGTGGCCCGCCAACGCGAGCTTCCGGTCTTCTCCGCCGACGCGGTCGGCCGGGTAATCGAGCAGACCTCCCGCATGGTGGAAGACCAGCGCAAGATGACCACGATCTTCAACGACGTGAACGATTTGCTCACCGAGTCTTCGTACTGGGCCAGGAAGTCCGCCAAGACCGTCAAGACCGCCAAGACCGCGGTCGTGAAGCGCGAACACGTCCAGAAAGCCATCGACCAGCGAGCCTATCGATCGAACCGCGTGGAGGAGCGTGTCCGCGAGATGATCGCCGACGCCACGGTCATGGTGGACACGGTCGGGTCCGTCACCGGCCAGATCAACGGGCTATCGGTCTCGTCCATAGGCGACTACATGTTCGGCCGTCCCAGCCGCATAACCGCCACTCACCGCCTTGGTGAAGGCGAAGTCGTGGACATCGAGCGCGAGGTGGAGATGGGCGGACCCATCCACTCGAAGGGCGTGCTGATACTTTCCGGCTACTTGGGATCCAAATATGCTTCGGACCGGCCGCTCTCTTTGACGGCGCGGCTGGCGTTCGAGCAGTCCTACTCGGGCATCGAGGGCGACAGCGCTTCCTCAGCCGAACTGTACGCCCTCCTCTCCTCTCTGTCCGGGACGCCTATACAGCAGCGGTTCGCTGTCACCGGCTCGGTAAACCAGCGCGGCCAAGTACAGGCCATCGGCGGCGTGAACGAGAAGATCGAGGGCTTCTTCGCGGTGTGCGAGGCATTGGGGCTCAAGGGCGATGAGACCGTCCTGATTCCCAAGTCGAACGTGCCCAACCTGATGTTGGGCCCCCGTGTGCGCGACGCCATCGCTGCCGGCAAGTTCCACATCATCCCGGTGGCGAAGATCGATGACGGCATCAGCATCCTCACCGGCATCCCGGCCGGCGAGTTGAGCGAGGAAGGGACGTATCCCGAAGGCACCATCAACCGCAGAGTGGTCGACCGGCTGACGCTGCTCGCAGAAAAGGCTCGGGAGGCCGTCCGCAAGAAGGACAAGGATACGGCCGACCCCGTGGTCACCGACAGCAAAGAGGATCCAGCCAAGCGTAAGTAGCCCGGGGACGCCGCCAGCGGCTCAGGCTGCCCACGAGGCGGTCTACTCACACCGCAAAGAAACGGGGCGCGCCGCAAGGCGCGCCCCCGTTGCATTCTTGCCGTACCGGCCCTTCTCTCGGCCGGCCGCCGGCGCCGTCGCCGGCCGGCGTGCGGACACACGCTAGATCTTCTGCACCGTCACCCTCGGATGCCCGCCGGACTTCAGCAGGCGCGCGACAGGCGCTGTGGCAGAGAAACCGGGCAGGAACACACACCCCGCCGGTACGCGGTCGGTGACTGCTGCCTGAGTCTCGACGGCACCAGAGCCCGTCGCCACGCGCACCATGTCGCCATCGGCCACGGCCAACCCCGCCGCGTCGGCGGGGTTGATCTCAAGCCGCGCGTCGGGCACCAGCTTGGTGCTGCCGGGCGAGCGGCGAGTGCGCACGCCGGTGGCGTGATGTTCTTTCACCGAGCCCGTCAACAGGACGAGGCCCTCACCGGCAGGCTGCGCAACCACGGCCGGCGCCGGGGCGAACCGCGCCTTGCGGGCACCGAAGCCATTTGCGAAGAGGAACGGGGTGCCATCGGTGTCGTCGCTTGCGCAGGGCACCTGAATCCCGCGTTCCTCGATCTTGGCGTACGAGATGCCGCGATAGTCGCCGTCGAGTTCGGATATCTCCCGCATGACGTCGGCCGGGGCCGCATAGACCCAATCAGCGCCGAGGGCGTTGGCGAGTTGCTGGACGATCGCCCAGTCGGGCTGGCTGGCGCCGCGCGCGCGAGCCGCGGCGCGCACCCTCTGGACGAACCGTTCACCGTTGGTGAAGGTCCCTTCGTCTTCGAAGGCCACCGCGGAGGCGAGGAACACGTCGGCCATGGCCGCCGTGTCGCTGGGGAAGGAATCCTGTACCACCAGAGCATCGAGCTTGGCCAAAGCTGCGCGGGTGCGCTCGTCGTCGGCCAGAGCCAGGACAGGATCCGCGCCGATGACGTACAGAGCTTTGATGGT
>JADGPI010000309.1 GCA_017882525.1 Thermoleophilia bacterium | reverse complement strand
TGGCGCGATCGGAACAGGAGCGGAGTTGAGGGTAGCGCTCTGTGTAACCCCACTACACACTATCCTCGCCCATTTGGTGCTGGAACTCGCTCGCCGAGAAGATCCAAGCTTCGACTGCGAGCTCATCCTGGGGGCTCGGGCGGCCGCTGAGAGCTCAGAGAGATTGTTGCGGCCGGAGTACTGGAGGGCGGTACGGCCCTTCCCCGCCCTTCATTCTGAACAGGGACTGGTGCGTGGGCGAAGGCTGATCGCCGACTGGGTCATGGACAACTATCCGGAACACCCGGAGTGCTCGGTGGCGATCATGGGCAACGACACCGACTGGAGGCATCAGCTGCTCGTCTCGCGGCTGAGCCCGGCGGCCCTGTGGCTCTTTGAAGACGGTATCGGCTCGTATGTCGAGCGCAGCCCATCGACCAGGACTAGCCGCGTCATCTACCGGAATGTGGTGTACAAGCCCTTCCTCCGCAAGGCCTATTGGAACAGCCGGGGCCTCAGTCACTCCGAGGCCAGCAGGTATTCTTCTCTGCTCCCCGGCGCGTTTCCCTTCCGCCTGGATCGGTCCGGCATGGAGGTGCTCGACGTTACTTCCTCCGCGTACGTGGGGTTCCTCAAGCAGGCAGACGTGGGCTTCGATACCACGGGGCCGACGGCCGTCATCACGACCCAGCCTCTGCTCGAGACCGGGCTCGTACGCTCGCTCGAGCAAGAACTGGCGATGTGGCGGTCGCTCGCCCGTTACGCCGGCGGCCGGGTAGAGCACGTTCTGGTCAAACCACACCCCGGGGAGTCGAGTGAAAACGCCCTGCGCCGCGCCGATGCTATCCGCAGCGCCGCGCGTCCTGCGACCGTCGCCGTGGTCCCCGCTTCGTTACCTGCAGAGGTTCTATATCTGGCGCTCAGCAGTCTCGACCTGGTGTTGGGGGCGTTTTCCACAAGCCTGGCGACCGCGGTACTCCTTCTGCCCGGGACGAAGGTAGTGGCGCCTCTTGATGGTCCTGCGTTCGCTTCACGCAGGGGCAATGGCTACCAGGCAGCCTATCGTGCGGCTCTCAGCCGGATCGGAGTGGAATTCCTCGACTTCTCGGCGGGGACACGCGGGTGAACCAGGGTCGCTCCTGGACTGCGCACCCGGGCGACAATCTCGAGCAGCGTTCTGTGCGGGGCGCGGCGGCGACATTGTCCTCGCAGGGCGTCGTCTTTGCCACGCGCCTTGCTGCCACAAGCGTCCTGGCTCATGTGCTCAGCCCCGCGGATTTCGGGCTGGTCGCCATGGCGGCGCCACTCGTGACCTTCGCGATGCTCTTCCAGGATCTCGGCCTATCCATGGCCACGGTGCAGCGCAAGGAACTGTCCGAGGCGGTCGTCGTGGGGCTCTTTTGGGTGAACGTCCTGGCCGGATTCGGCCTGAGCGCCGTCACCGTACTGTGCGCGCCGCTGGTCTCGCTGTTCTTCCACGACGGCCGGTTGACCGCGATCACCATGGCCCTTGGAAGCGCCTTCGTCATCGGAGGCTTTGGCGCTCAACAGCGCGCCCTACTCGCCCGCGAGATGCGGTTCGGGTTCTTGTCGGCTCTGCAGATCGCCGCCGTGGCGCTCTCTGCACTCTGTGCGATCGCAGCCGTCCTGCTGGACTTGGGCTACTGGTCGCTGGTAGTGCTCACTCTCGTGAACACCTTTGTGGTGTGCATCGGCGCTTGGTTCGTTCCCCAGTTCACGCCGCGGTTGACCCGCAGCTTGAAGGGTGCCGGGGATTCCCTACGTTTTGGCCTCAACTACACGGGAGTGGGCGTCCTCGACTTCTTCGCCCGCAACGTGGACAACGTCTTGGTAGGACGCTACTGGGGCAGCGCGGAACTCGGGTATTACAGCCGAGCCTACAGTCTTCTCCTCCAGCCCCTATACCGGGTCCACTCGCCGTTCGAGACCGTCGCGATCCCCGGCCTATCAAAGCTCCAGGACGATGAGGCGCGCTACGCCAAGTACTACCTGAAAGCTCTGTCGACGATATGCACGATGGCCCTACCGGCGATCGTGGCTCTCATGATCGTTTCCAAGGATGTGGTGGCCGTCTTTCTGGGCCCGCAGTGGGCGCCCGCAGTGCCGATGTTTGCCGTCCTTGGGGTCACGGCCCTTCTTCACACCACCTACCTGACCACGGCTTGGTTGTTCGTGTCGCTGGGAAGGACGGGACGTCAACTGCGCTGGTCGTTGATCGCAGTTCCCGTCACCATCGCCGGCATCGTCGCGGGCCTACCGCTGGGCGGCCTTGGGGTCTCGATCGGCTACACGGCGGCCAACGTGCTCCTATTCCTACCCGGAATATGGTACGCAACAAGAAACACCCCCCTGAGGGTCATGGCGGTGCTGGGCGCAAACAGGCAAGGCGTGATCATGGCCGGAGGGGTCGGAGTGGTCGTCTACCTCGTGTCGCTGGTCCCCCTGTCCAACGTATACGTCCGGTTCGCGGTAGAGGCCACAGCCGGACTGGTGGCGTGGTCGGTCCTGAGCCTGGTGGTCGGCCGGAAGGACAGCCCCCTCCATCACTTGGCCGGACTTGTCGCGGCGGCCCTTCCCAGATCCTGGCGGAAGAATGGGGACCGACCGTGACGGGGCCCCGCGTCTCGCGCATCACCTACCTCGCCGCCGCTCTCGTCCTTCTACTCGCGCTTTCCGAAGCGATCGGGCGGTACGGGTTCGGACTCAAAGGCCCCACGGGCTTCCTGAACCCCTGGACCGGCCCGCTCGCCCTGGTTCCGACCCTGGCGGCTTTCTTGTGGCTCTTCCCGGTGAGGGACCTATGGCGATTCGTCGCCTGCGTCCCTCGGGCGTTTGGCTCCGCGCTGCGGTGGGCGGCCCGGACCAGGTCCATACATCCATTCACGGCCCTGCTTAGGGCCCGTCTCGAGTGGCTGGTGGTGGTCGCCGGCGCGATATCGGTAGTTTGGGCGGTCTTCACCGCCGTCTCCGCGTGGCCCCAGAAGGGGCTGCGGGACCTCGTCTATCTCTGGCTGATGTGTCTGCTGTTCGTCGTCTTCACGACGCTCCGCGACCGGGGTCTCATGCGGGCAGACCGGTTCGTGCAGACGCTCGTCATCGGCTTCTTCGTGATCATCCCGGTGATCTCGCTATTCGTTCTGAAAGATGCCTATTCCAAGCACCGATACTCCGGCCTCTTGTTCAGCCCCTCGGTCTTCGCGGTCGTGAGCTCGCTGGTCGTCCAGCTCTCGCTCACGAACACGAGGAATCGCTGGTGGAGGGTGTCGGCGACCCTGCTCGGACTAGCCCTGATAGGGCTGAGCGGGACGAGGAGCCCCTTCGTCGCGGCCGTGGTCTTCATCACCGTGTGGCTCTTCGCCCGGTTCTTCGGCCTTCGCGTAGCGAAGTACGTCAAGGTCCTCGCCCCTGTTTCACTAGTCGCCATCGCGGCTGCGATCGTCTACTTCGGTCAGCAGCTCCGGGTGTTCCAGCTGACGAAGTGGAAGTCCGGGTCCATCCCGACCCGACTGTCGTTCTACAAGGGGCTGATCTCCGACATGCGCGGCTCCTTCTACATCGGCGGGTACGGGCCGGGCAGTGCCGAAGCGAAAGGGAGCGTGCTGCCCCATTTCGATCTCCTGCGTTTCTGGCACGACTACAGCGTGTTCGGGATGCTGCTGTGGCTTCTTCTGCCCGTGTGCATGTTCTACGTCGCGGTGCGGCATGCCACCGGTCGCACTCACCGCCGCCTGACCGTGATCGCCTGGGTGGTGTGGCTTTTCGGGATGACCGTGCTGGTCGGCGCGCACAACATCTTTCAGACCCCGATCGGGGTCGCCGTCTTCGCCGTGTTTCTTGCCCTCGTTGTTCCCCGGCCGGCCACGCCCGGCGACGATCACTTACAACTCGCCTGAAAGTCACCTGGGGTCGTTTTCGTGGCAAGAAGAAGCGCGGCGTGCGGATTCGTCGTCGCATATCGCCAGAGGAGCTTCGGGTTGGTCATCGCTCGGAACAGCCACTCGAGGCCGGCATGCTGCATCCAGCGAGGGGCGCGCCGGTAGTCGCCGGTGACAAAGCTGAAGCATCCTCCGCAGGTTATCGCCCAGGGAGCATGGAGAGCGCTTCGATTCCGGAGACAGAATAGCTGCTCTTGTGGCTTGCCCAGGCCGACCCACACGATGTCGGCTCCACTCGCGTTGATCTCCTCGCACACCTCGGACTCCTGGTCCCTGTCGAAGTAGCCGTTCCGCCGGCCGACGATGGTGAGATCAGGGTAAAGGTGCTCAAGCGTCCGCGCACAACGGGCGTTCAGGTCTTCGTCGCCCCCCAGCAGGAAGAAAGAGAGGCCCTCGCCAGGCGCGGCCCGGCTGAGATCATGAATCAGGTCGGTCGTGGCAGATCTCTCTGGGATGCCGTGACCGGGGACCCGTCTCGATGCAAAGACGATCGCCTGCCCATCTGCATGAACGAGGTCCGCCTGCTGGAGGGCTCCGCGAAACTCAGTGTTTCTGGCCGCTAGGGAGAGGACTTGCCCGTTGGCTGAGAACAGCAGACGAGTCGTCTGAGACGATCTGGGCTTCGTCCGCTGACTTCGACATTCATCAGCGATGACCGAACAGATGTCCAACCGAGACAACGGAGCGACACGAACGCCCCCGACGACCAGGTGGGGAATGCCCAGCGGGCCGTCTGCCAACACGTCCTGCGTGACGAGATCGTCGGCCTGCAGCGAGCGGACGGTTCGCTTGCC
>JADGPI010000007.1 GCA_017882525.1 Thermoleophilia bacterium | reverse complement strand
GCCAAGGGGCTGGACGTGGACGAATTCGCCGGCCGGCTCAGCTTCTTCTTCGGCATCGGCATGAACTTCTACCTGGAGGTGGCCAAGCTCCGCGCCGCGCGGCTGCTCTGGTGGCAGATCGTGAAGGGCTTCGCCCCCAAGAAGCCGAAGTCGATGATGCTTCGCACCCACTGCCAGACGTCGGGATGGTCGCTCACCGAGCAGGACCCGCACAACAACGTCGTGCGGACGGCCATCGAGGCAATGGCTGCGGTCTTCGGCGGAACCCAATCGCTGCACACCAACTCGTTCGACGAGGCCATCGCCCTGCCGACGGACTTCTCGTCGCGCATCGCGCGCAACACCCAGATCATCATCCAGGAAGAGACGCACATCTGCAACGTCGTCGATCCCTGGGCCGGGTCCTACCTGATGGAAAAGCTGACACAGGACATGGCCGATCGGGCCTGGGCGATCATCCAGGAAGAGACCCACATCTGCAACGTGGTCGATCCCTGGGCCGGCTCTTACCTGATGGAGAAGCTGACGCAAGACATGGCCGATCGGGCCTGGGCGATCATCGAGGAAGTGGAGTCGATGGGGGGGATGACCAAGGCCGTCGAGTCCGGCTGGGCCAAGCTCAAGATCGAGGAATGTGCCGCCGACAAGCAGGCCAAGATCGACTCCAACCAGGACGTGATCGTGGGTGTGAACAAGTACCGGCTCGACAAGGAGGATCCCGTCGAGTTCCGCGAGATCGACAACTCGGCCGTGCGGGATTCGCAGATCGAGCAGCTGGCGAAGATTCGCGCCAGCCGCGATTCCGCGGCCGTGCAGCAGGCGCTAGAAGCCTTGACGGCGTGCGCCAGGAGTGGCGAGGGCAACCTGCTGGGTGCGACCGTGCGGGCGATTCGGGCGCGGGCCACCGTGGGTGAGGTCTCCGACGCGCTGGAGAAGGTCTGGGGCCGGTTCCGCGCCACCAACCAGGTCATCTCCGGAGTGTATGGCGCGGCTTTCGGCATGGACCAGGAATGGGACGACCTGAAGGCCGAGGTGGAGGCCTTCGCCACGGCGGAAGGACGTCGCCCGCGGGTGATGGTTGCCAAGCTCGGCCAGGACGGGCACGACCGCGGTGCCAAGGTGGTGGCCACGGCGCTGGCCGACCTCGGTTTTGACATCGACATCGGCCCGCTCTTCCAGACCCCCGAGGAGGCGGCCCGGCAGGTGATCGAGAACGATTGCCACGCGATCGGCGTGTCCACGCTTGCCGCCGGCCACAAGACGCTGGTACCCGCCCTGGTCAAGGCGCTCAAGGACCAAGGAGCCGAAGACATCATCGTGTTCGTGGGGGGCGTGATTCCCGCCCAGGACTATGACTTCCTCTACCGGGCCGGCGCTGCAGGGATCTTCGGCCCCGGCACCCCCATCCCCACCTGCGCCAAGCAGGTGCTGACGGCCATCAAGGCCGCCCGTGTCCACGCGTGAATCGAGCCGGTCTGAGCTGCCGGCTCGCTCTCACGCCAGTCCGACGCGTTCGCGAGGATCGCCTCCTTAGCAGGGCCTTAGCGGAGTTGGAGCGGTTCACCTTCGCGTTGCATACACGCAGAGGTCTTTTGTAGGAGGCGGCCGACCCCACAAGCGGGGTTACCCCCGCCGCCGATCCGATTGGGGTAGAGTCGGGAGACGGAGCTCCCTCCTACAATCCTCTTGTACCTCTGCGATCCGTCTTCAAACTGCTCTAACACGCAATGCCTTGTATGTTTGTTTTCAGCCAGTTTGTCATACTGGCGTCAGCGTCGTGAGGAGTGCTGTGCAATGCCTGAGGCATCGACCTCTTAGGACAGATTGCTCCCTCCGGCTCGGGCTCTAGGCTTTGGTACATCATGCGGCCTGGACCGCTTATCACAAGGATCACCTTGCCCGAGATCCTCCGGGGGAGACTCACGCCTACCTCGACGACGCATGTCGCCTCGGTCGCTCCCTGTCTCCTCATTCCGGAGGTCTCTCGTGTCCACCACCGCGCCCCTCGACCGCATCGGCGTCGGCATTGACACCGCGCGCTACGGTCATCGTGTCTCATTCCTCAGACCCGATCGCCAGCCGGCCGCCAAGCCCCTGACCGTGAGGGAGAGCCACGCCGGCTATCAGGCCTTGCAGGATCGCCTTAATCAATTATATAAACAACATCCTACTGCGCATTTTCACGTGCGCATCGATGCTGCCGGCCAGTACGCCGTCAACCTCGAACTGTTCCTTCGCGACCTCAAACTGCCTATGACCATCTCCGTCGGTGAGCCCAAGCGCAACAAAGATTATCAAAAGGCACACTTCCCCAAGCGCACCACCGACGACACCGAGAGTCAGGCCATGGCCCGCTTTGCCGTCGTTGAACAACCCAACGCCACCCCAGCCCCGTCTGAGCCAATGATGCTCTTACGCGAGGTTGCTGGACGTTTGCAGGCCCAGGTCAAGCAGACAACGCGGGCCATCAACCGGCTGCATAACCTCCTGGCTCGCGTCTTCCCCGAGCTCGCCGCCCTGACCGAGGACATTGCCGCTGGCTGGGTGCTAAAGTTGCTCGACAAGTATCCCACCGCCGAACGCATCGCCGCAGCCCACCGCTCTTCGCTGGAGCAGATCCCCTATCTGCCTGCAGAGCAAGCCGAGGCGCTGCATCAGGCCGCCGAGCAAGCCGTCGCGTCGCTGCGCGGCGACGTGGCCGAGGCTCTGGTCCGCGAACTTGTTGAACAGCTACGTCACAGCCAGCGCGCCGAGGAGAAACTCCGGCAGTTGTTGATCACCGCCTTCGCGGACTTACCCGCCTCGCCTCACGTCCAAGTTCTCACCATTCCCGGCATCGGCGACGCCACCGCCGCCGTGCTGGTCGCCAAGATCGTGGACATTGGTCGCTTCGCCACTCCCAACCACCTGGTCAGTTATTTCGGCGTCTTTCCCGAGGACAACAGCTCCGGCGTGGACAAGCGCGGCCAGCCCTTGCCCCTAGGCACGCTGGTCATGTCTCCCAAAGGCAACGATCTGGTCCGCGGCTATCTCTGGAATGCCGCCCGGGCGGCCATCCGATGGAACCCTGCCATCCGTGCCCTCTATCGCCGGCTCCGGGCCAGGGGCAAACGCGGCGACGTCGCTTTTGGCCACTGTATGCGCAAGCTTCTTCATCTCGTCTCCGCCGTTTGGAAGACCAATCGCGCCTTCGACGAGAAGCACTTCCCCTGGGAGGGCTCCAGTGACACTGAGTCGTCAACGACGACTCCCCCCTCTGCCGACGCCCTTACCGCACCCTCTGCCAACGAGGAAGCCGTGGGCCACAAACGGGACTTGCCCGCAGAAAAAGTGGTCACCACGGCCGACTCTACGCTAGAGCCAGCATCTCCTCCCGTCAAGCCAGCGTCCCCACGCGCCGTTGCCACGCGGCCCAAGGTCGCCTTCGCATGCGTGCGCGAACACGTGACGATGGCACAGGTGCTTCAGCATCTGGGCTTGTTCACGTGCCTACGCAGTCGCGGGCAGCAACGTCGTGGTCCCTGCCCCGTGCACAGTCAGCCCACGGCCCAGGAGCGAACCTGCTCCGTCCATCTGGGCAAGAACATCTTCCAGTGCTTTCACGCGGATTGCGCGCTCAAGGGGAACGTTCTGGATCTGTGGGCTGCGATCCGTCGTCTGCCGCTCTACGAGGCCGCCTTGGACCTGGCTGAGACCTTCCAGGTTCCCCGGAACAGAGAAGACAGCCATGGGGGGAACTGGTCGGATAGGGTTTCACAAGCAATGTACGGACGATCCCTATGCCGCCGATCCGGCGGTTTGTTCATTTGTACACAT
>JADGPI010000061.1 GCA_017882525.1 Thermoleophilia bacterium | reverse complement strand
GGTGCGCGGTGGAGCTTGCTTCGTAGCTTTGGGACTGGCCGTTTTGCGCCTCCGCATTCGCACGATGAGGAGGAGAAGAATCAACAGAACAACCACGACAATCGCCGCATATACATACAAGCTCATCTCAGGCCATCCTTCCCACGCTCGCGTGAGCCGATCAAAGCAGGTGCCGCGCAATCGCGCTTGGTACATCCATATATACTATTCATCGGCAAGAACCCCTGGTATCGCAAGAGCGGCTAGTGGGCCGAGGGGCTCAGAGAATGTGATCGACACGCATTCGCATATACTTCCAGGCGTCGATGATGGTTCGGCGAGCTTGGACGACAGCCTTGAGATGGCACGCGCAGCCTATGCTGGGGGAATCCGTGAGATCGTTTGCACGCCCCATCTTGATGATCCCGATTCCCCTGTTCTCTATCGGGCGGGCGACTCGCTTGTGGAGCTGCGTGCGCGGCTCGCCGAGGAGGACATAGGGATCACTCTGCGGCTTGGTTTCGAGGTGAGTGCGAACATGGCCGTCTTCTCCGAGATCGAAGAGTTGGCCTCGTTCGCCATCGAGGGGGGCGGCAGCGCGGTTCTCGTGGAAGTGCCTCATCACGGCTGGCCCTCACGCCTGGAGGAGGCCATCTTCCGCATGCGAACGAACGGTCTGACCCCGGTTCTGGCGCATCCCGAGCGCAACGACCATATCCAGCGCGATCCGGATCTCCTGGCGCGCTGCATCGGTGCCGGAGCGGTCGTGCAGGCAACGGCGGCCAGCCTCGGACCCGATTTCGGCAAAGGTACCAAACGAGCATTCTTTCGGCACCTGGGGTTAGGCCAGATCAGTCTGATGGGTACGGACGCGCATCATCACCGGCGGGGAAGCTGGACGTTCACCGACACGCTGTCGGTTGTCCACAAGCGACTGCCGGCCATGGATAGCGCACTTTTGGTGGACGGTAATCCGATGCGTCTGCTCCAGGGGGAGCGACTCTTGCCGGTAGAGAGATCTGCCGACGGGGCGTCCATCTCCTGGTGGCGTAGACGCTTTTTGGGGGTTCAGAGTTGAACGAAGACGGAGAAAAGATCTTGCAGCCGGCTGCCGAGCCTTCGGACACCGGTTCGCCAACCGACGGCGCCTCCCAACCGGACGGCGCCGCGGAGTCCGCGCCTCAAGCCAAGAAACGACGCCGGTGGCCACACATCGTCGCCAACCTCATGATCCTGGCCGGCGTCTTGCTGGTGCTCTACCCGGTCTCGACGTTCGCCTACACGTGGTTCTCTCAGCGCGACCTGCGACACAAGTTGGAACAGAGCAACCCGCTTATCACCTCGGCTCAGGCGAACTTGAACTCGGGCGGCTTCGTGCCTATCGAGACGACGACCACCACCATCCAGCAGAATTCCCCAGGGATGACGCTAGACGCCGCCCAGATCGCTCAAGCCGCGGCGGAAGCGATCGCCCAGGCGAAGCTGCGGGCCTTCGACGACGCGGCCGCTGCCTTCGCGACGACGGTTGCAGGCAAGACCGGCATGCCCATAGGCAAGATCGTGATCCCCTCCATAGGGATGAACGTGGTGATGATAGAGGGCACCGGCACAGGCGACCTCCGCGAGGGGCCTGGGCATTGGCCGGAAACGCCTTTCCCCGGTGAGGGCGGCAACTTCGTGGTCTCCGGGCACCGCACCACTTACGGCGCGCCCTTCTTCAAACTCAACAAGATCAAGCCCGGCGACGAGATCGACCTGGTGCTTCCCTATGGGATCGCCCGATACAAGGTGACCTGGATCAAGATCGTGCTTCCCACCGAGGTGGAGACCGTCGCGCAGCGAGGCATCGAACAGGTGTCGCTCGCCGCCTGCCATCCCATCTACAGCGCGAGCCACCGCATCGTGGTGCAGGGCGACCTGGTGGACTTCAAGCTCCTCGGCACGTAGTCCGGCGCCTCGGACGGCATGGGCAACCAGCTGGGGGAACAACTCGGGTTCTGGATGCTCTTGCCCTTCGCGGGCATCCTTCTCTCCATCGCGATCCTCCCCGCGGTTGCCGGCAGGTGGTTCTCCCGCGACAGGAACAAGGCCATCGTGGCGACCGTGTTCGGGTTGCCCACCGTGATGTACTTGCTGATCCGCTTCGGAGATGTCGGCCTGCACAATGCCGGCCGCACCGCCCAGGACTACGTCGCCTTCATAGTGCTGCTCGCCGCGCTTTACGTGATCTCCGGTGGCATCCACCTCACGGGTAACCTCCTGGGGACTCCACGCACGAACGTCGCCTTTCTGCTGGTGGGAACGGTGCTGGCCAATCTGATCGGTACCACCGGGGCGGCGATGGTGCTCATCCGGCCGCTTCTTCGCGCCAACGCCGAACGGAAGCACGCGACGCACGTGGTGATCTTCTTCATCTTCCTAGTGTGCAACATCGGCGGCTTGTTACTGCCGGTGGGACCACCACTCTTCCTAGGTTTTCTGCGCGGCGTGCCCTTCTTCTGGACTCTACGCCTGTGGCCGCAGTGGTTGCTGGCGGTGGGGCTGACGATGATCGTCTTTCTCGGCCTGGAGCTCTACCATTACCGCCGCGAGCCGGACTCGGTGCGGCTCGAGGATGAGGCGGATTACGTGCCGATGCGTATTGCCGGGAAACTGAACGTGCTGTTCCTGGCAGTGGCGGTGGCGGTGATCATGCTGTCGGGCCTGCTCAGCCGCGCGGGAGACGCCATCCACTTCCCCTTCCTGCGCGAGGTGTTGCTCCTGGTTCTGATGGCGCTTTCGCTCGGGTTCGGACCACGGGGCCCGCGCGCCGCCAACGAGTTCCATTGGCGGCCGCTCGTTGAGGTAGGCGTGTTGTTCGCGGGCATCTTCGCCACGTTGATACCGGCGCTGGCCCTGCTCGAGGCGAGAGGGGCCGAGTTGGGGTTGACCCACGCCTGGCATTATTTCTGGACAACGGGCGGACTATCCGCATTCCTGGACAACGCCCCGGCCTACCTCGCGTCCGTGGCGGCCGCGCAGGGGCAGGTGGGGGCAGCTGCCGCGGGCGGGCTCACGACGGCGCTGCCGGTGGCGGGAGCGGCGACAGCTCCGGCCACCCTGTTGGCGGCGATATCCTGTGGAGCGGTGATGATGGGAGCCATCACCTACATCGGTAATGCCCCCAACCTCATGGTGAAGTCCATCGCCGAACACTCCGGCTTGAAGATGCCGTCGTTCGCCGCTTTCCTGGCGTACGGGGCGGCCGTTCTCTTGCCCGTTTTCCTCGTGGTGACGCTCGTCTTCTTCCGCTAGCCGGCGGCGGGCGCCCGGCGGCGCCGGCGGCGGCACCGGACCCGACTGGCCCGTGTGCTATCGTGAATCGTCCTCAGCGGTCTTCGAGTCCAATGCGCTTTGACGTCGCCGCGCAGTCGCCCGAAGGCCGCGTCCCTCTCACCGGCAAGGCAGCGTGGCTCATGAGCGTAGACCTCTTCGTCGACTACCTCATCGGGGTCAGCCCGGAGATCGACGCGAAGCTGCACGAGTATCTGGACAAGGTCCCGCCGACCAGTCCTCTTTACGCCTACCTCTACAGCATCCTCGACGAGTTCGTCACCCGCGGCGGCAAGCGTGTCCGTCCTGCCATGACCATGCTGGCGTGCGAAGCGGTGGGAGGCGAGCCGCGCAAAGCGCTCGCGAGCGGATGCGCCATCGAGTTCTTCCATGCGGCCGCTCTGATCCACGACGACATCATGGACGCGAGCACCATGCGCCGCGACCAGAAGTGCGCGCACATCCTCCACGGCGCGCCACTGGCCATAAACGCTGGCGATTACGCTCTTGGGCTCGTCTGCACCATCGTGGTGCGCGACCCGGGTTTGAGCGACGCCACCAAGCTGGCCGTGCTGGACGTGATAGGCGAGATGAGCGCCCGCACTGTGGAAGGCCAGGCTCTGGATGTGGGCTGGGTGCGAGACGATGTCTACGATCTGACCACCGACGACTACCTGGGCATGGCGCTCGGCAAGACAGGCTACTACTCGGGGATAGCTCCGTTGAAGGTGGGCGCGATCATCGGCGGGGCCACGGACGAGGAGAGAAGAGCGCTGGAGAGCTTTGGGAAGAATTCGAGCATCGCTTTTCAGATCCAGGACGATCTTCTGAACATCGTGGGCGATGAGAAGACCATGGGCAAGGATTTCATGAACGACGTGCTGGAGAGCAAGCGCACGCTTATGATCATCCATTGTCTCGAACAGGCCGGCTCGGCCGACAAAACCAGGCTGGTGGAATTGCTGCGCCTGGGACACGACAAATCCCCCGACCAGGTGCTGGAGATAGTAGAGTTCTTGCGCCGGTACGATTCCATCGGCTTCGCTCGTTCGCTGGCCCGGAACCTCATCGTCGAGGCGGGGTCGTATCTGGGCGTGGTGCGCGAGTCGGCTGCGCGGGACGTGCTCATGTCCATGGCCGACTTCTTCCTGAACCGGGAGCACTGAGGCGACGGCCGCCCGAGGCGGCGAGGGGAGGGGACGATATGGATGAAGTCAGGCAGAAAGCTCTGCGCAGCCTCCCGTCCGTGGACGAGCTCCTCGGCGCGGCCGGTGCCTCGGCGCTGCTGGAGTCATACCCTCGCGCCCAGGTTGTGGAGGCTGTCCGCGCAGCCGTCGAAGGCACCCGGCAGGCGATTCTCGGCGGTACTCCCGTGGCCGGGCCGGCCGGCGGGCCGGCCACGTCAGCGCCGGCTTCCGTGCCCGAAGCGACAGGCGACCATCTGTTGGAGCAAGCGGCCGCTCTCCTCGATTCGTGGACCCGGCCGGGCTTGAGGCGCGTCCTCAACCTCACCGGCGTGGTGGTGCACACCAACCTGGGCCGATCGTCTTTAGCGCCGGCCGCGGTGGAGCGAGTGACAGAGGCGGCCAGTCGCTACAGCACCCTGGAATACGATCTCGACGTCGGCGGCCGCGGCCGGCGCGAAACGCACGTCGAAGCTTTGCTGGCCCGGCTCACTGCGGCCGAGGCCGCGTTCGCGGTCAATAACAACGCGGGGGCGGTGCTTCTGCTGCTCATGGCTTTGGCTTCGGGTCGTGAGGTGCTGGTGTCCCGCGGGCAGCTGGTGGAGATCGGCGGGTCGTTCCGCTTGCCCGACATCATGAGGGCCGGGGGCGTGCGACTGGTCGAAGTGGGCACCACCAACCGCACCCGGCTGTCCGATTTCGAGGAGGCCATCACCTCCGAGACGGCCATGATCCTGCGGGTGCACACGTCCAACTACCGCATCATGGGCTTCGCCGAAGAAGCGGAACTGGCCGATCTGGTGGAGTTAGGGCGGCGGCGCGGGGTCATCGTCGCCGACGATCTGGGGAGCGGAGCTTTGCTGACGCTCGACGTGTTTGCCGGGGAACCGACGGTGGCCGAGTCGCTGCGGGCGGGCGTGGACGTGGTCTGCTTCAGCGGGGACAAGTTGTTGGGTGGTCCGCAGGCAGGGATATTGCTGGGGCGCGCGGAGGTCATCGACGCCCTGCGGCGGCACCCCGTGGCGCGGGCCCTGCGCCTCGACAAGATGACCCTCGCGGCGCTCGAAGCCACCCTCCAGCTCTATTCCGACCCCGCAGCCGCGCTCCGAGCCATCCCCACGCTCCGCCACTTGAGCCGCACTCCCGAGGAGACCGCCGCCTTGGCGGCCGAGCTCCAGCGTGCCATCGAACAGCGGTGTGCCGACGGGTTCATCCTCGAGGTGGAGGAGACCAACGCCCGGGCGGGCGGTGGCTCGCTGCCCATGAAGGACATCCCCTCACATGCGGTGCGTATCCGCCTTGGCGGCGCCACGATCACCGCCCTGGAGGCCGCCCTCCGGCGGGCGCCGACCCCGGTGGTGGCGCGTGTGGCGCAAGACAGTATCTACTTG
>JADGPI010000308.1 GCA_017882525.1 Thermoleophilia bacterium | reverse complement strand
GGCGGGGTTAAGGTCGGCGGCCGGGCTGGGGCGCAGGCTGCGGGTCCAAGGGAGGCGGTACGTGCGGGTGTGCACGAACATGGGCAGACGTGACCCGGTGTTGAGGACAAGAGGATACTTCTTCGCCAGCTCCGGAGTCGCCTCCAGGCTGTGCTTGGGCGGCAGGTATACCGGGAGAGCATCCAATCCCAATTGCTCGGCGTGCTTTGCGATGAGCGAGGACTTGAACTCCATCTTGCCGCTCGGGGTGGGAAAGCCTTTCTCCCGGTACTTGCGCTCTGGGTTGGGCATGGGACTCGGGACCGGCATGCCGCCCGGGTGCTTCTTGAGCTCGGCCACGGTCATGCCACTCGGCACGAGCAGCCAATCGAGCGCCGCGTCGAAGGCGGCCGCAGGTTCGACCGATCCGTCCGGGGCCGGGTTGAGGAGCGGGTCGTCCAATTTGAGACGGCGCGCCAGATCGAAGACGATGTCGGTGTCGGAGCGGGACTCGCCCAGGGGAGCGATGACCGGCTGGGTGAGGATCACGTACTTCTCGGGATAGCAGCGCAACTCGCTACGCTCCAGCGAGCTGCAGGCGGGAAGAACGATGTCGGCGTACTTGGCGGTATCGGTGAGGAAGAGGTCGACGTCACAGATGAAATCGAGCTTCTGGATGGCCTCGAGGACACCTTCTGAGTCGGCGAACATGCGGTAGTTCATACCGAAAGTCAGCAATCCTCGCAGCGGGTAGGGGTCGCCTGTGCGGAT
Organism: Thermoleophilia bacterium; assembly: GCA_017882525.1. GTDB lineage: Bacteria > Actinomycetota > Thermoleophilia > RBG-16-64-13 > RBG-16-64-13 > Chersky-299. Next base: position 8,170 of record JADGPI010000308.1, on the reverse strand, counting down.
CTGCCGCTGCATGTCCATCGCTTGGCCTTGATCGACCAGCTCGGTCCAGACCGGAAAGCGCTCGGCCCCTAGCCGCGGCGGGAGGTCGGCCCACTTGCAGGGCATCTCGAATTCGCGTTGGAGGGTGGTGAAACCCGCCCCGCGGATCTCCAGCCAGCTCATCGGGGCGGCCATGTTTCCGCCGGCCACATCGTAGTTGCCCGTGAGCCCTATGAGCGCCATCGCGGCCCGGTAGTTCTGCACCCCGTTGGTGTTGTGGACCACCGGCGCGGCGCTGGGCATGAAGGCGGCCGGTTTGGTGGTGGCGTAGAGACGGGCAGCCTCACGGATCTTGTCCGCGGGGACTCCGGTTATCGCCTCCGCCCGTTCAGGGCTGAACCCCTTCACGTACGCGCGATATTCCGCAAACCCGAGCGTGTATTCGGCCACGAAGTCCCGGTCGTAAAGGCCTTCTTCGATGATGACGTTGGCCATTCCCAGCGCCAGGGCTCCGTCCGTGCCCGGCTTGAGTTGCAGATGTACATCGGCGAGAGAGGCCATCGGCGTTTTCCGCGGGTCGACCACGATGAGCTTCATGCCACGGTCGCGCGCGTCGAGCAGACCCCGGGCGCTCGGGGTGTTGGAGTAGAAGGGGTTGGCGCTCCAGACCAGCAGGCAGCGGGTGTTGCGCACGTCCGGCCCGGCCGGTTGTCCGTAGACCAGCCGAAAGGCCATCGCCATCGCGGTGTGGCAGGTGCTCGACTCGGTGGCGTAGTTAGGCGAGCCGTACTGGAGGGCGAGGCGTTGCACGAACGGGCGCATGTGCTTCGGATAACCCACGAAGAAGACCACCGATTCGGGACCGCTCTCCGCCTTGAGCCGCTCGAGATTGGCGACCACCGTATCCAGCGCCTCGTCCCAGGAGATGGGCGTGAACTCGCCGGAACCCCGGGGGCCCACTCGCTTGAGCGGGGTGCGGATCCGATCCTCATGGTATACGTACTGGCGGGTGGCAGCGCCCTTCGAGCACAGCGTCCCCGCGCTGTGGGGGTTCTCCTTGGAGCCCTCAACCTTGATGATCCGCTCGTCGCTGACGTAGCAGTCTAGGCCGCACTGGGTGGTCGGGTCGCAGATCGTGCATACCGACTTGCGGACTTCGATCCCTGTTTCCAGACCCGGGATCTTGCTCTTCTTCATGCGCTCAAGCTTGTCCATGTGATCCTTCCCCACCCGTCTTGCGGTCGCCTCGACATTATCCTCTCAAGATTGCAGCGTCATCCAGGTTATCTCTCGCATCCAGTCGTCCAGCCCGCAGCAGGGCCCCGTGCGGCAGCGCTCCGCTCCGCGAGCGAGCGCGCTCAGGATGATCCCCGGAGAAAGCGCCCTACCCAGAGTGTTGAAGCCCGCCAAACGACCGTTACGAAATGCCCACGTGGTGGATCCGCCGTCTTCAGGCATGGTCTCGAGCTCGTCGTACTCCTTCATGCAACCGATGCCGGCGAACATCAGATCTCCCACGTGAGTGATGTTGCACGGGATGCTGCCCGAGTACTCGGCATGGACCCCGACCATGTTCAGTCCGGCCACGTGGCCCTGGCGGCGAGCATTGGCCCAGAGTGCCAATACCTCGTGCCGCCCGGTCAACGGATTGAGGGCTTGGGCCACATCTCCGGCGGCATAGAGTCCAGGCGCAGAAGTCTCGAGATGCTCGTCGACCACCAGCCCCACATCGGTTTCGACCCGGCCCGGCTCAAGAAAACTCAGATTGGGCCGCGAACCGGTGCACACCACGAGCAAGTCCGCCTCCTCCACCTCGTCCGGCCCTGAGAAGTGGGCTACCAGGCTGTCGGACGAGGATTCGACCGAACACAGGCTCGCACCCACGCGTACGTCGAACCCTTTCTCCATCAGGTGCTCCTGCATGACCGTCGCGCAGTCCGGGTGGGCGGAAAGAGGCAATATGAACGGCTCTCGCTCAACGATCAACACGTCCATGCCGGCCTGCCGCAGTACGTCGGCCACTTTGATGCCGGCGAAAGACGCTCCAAGGACCATCCCCCGGGGTTTTCGGTCCTGCTCCGCCGCGCCATGGATAGCGCGCCCAAGCGCGTCGCTGAGCCGGACCGCGTCGTCGAACGACCGCAGGCCGAACACCCGAGAACCATCGCCGTCTGGGATCAGGCCCGGGAGTGGGGGGCAGGTCGTGCGGGCTCCGGTGGCGACCAGACAGAGACGATACTGGTAGCGTGTGCCGTCTTCCGTTGCGAGCGACCGAGCCTCCGGGTCGAGCTCGGTGACGACCGATCCAAGCCGGGCACGGACGCGATTTCGATCGTAGAAACTCTCATCTCCGAAAGGAAAGCACTGCTCGGCCGCGACCGCGCCCGACAGGTAGTAGGTGCCCAGCATCGGATTGTACGGAGGGTAGGGGTTGTCGGTGAACAGATCGATCTCACCCTGGTAGCCGGCCGCGCGCATGGATAGCACGGCTTCGGCCGCAGCGGCGCCGTTCCCGACTATGGCAATCTCCAAAGTCTTCCGCGGGCAGTTCATGTTCATCAAACCTTGGTAGTGACCTGGTCTCGCGGGCCCGGCTCCGCCGGCCTGTGCCTGTGACTACCGTATCATGCGAACCGAGATTCCGGTTCTCCTTCGACGAGAACCGCGAAACGGACGGTCAGAAACCGTCTGCCGGCTAGATGAACAGATTGATGTTCGCCTCGTCCGCGGTGCCGAGATAGCTGGTGACTCCCTCGTACTCCATGCCGTCCAACATCTCTTCCTTTTTGAAGCCCAAGAGGTCCATCGAGAGCGTGCAGACCACGAACCTCACGCCTTGCTCCCGAGCGCTGTCGATCAGCGCCTCGAGCGACATGGCGTTCTGCTGCCTCATGAGCTTCTTCATCAGCGGCGCGCCCATGCCTGCGAAGTTCATCTTCGAGAGACCCACGCGATCGTGACCACGAGGCATCATGCTGCCGAACATGTTCTGGAGGAAGCTTTTTCCGCCGACTTTGACCTTCTCGCGCTTGCGGACGACGTTGAGGCCCCAGAAGGTGAAGAATATGGTCACGTCGTCGCCCGACGCCGCGGCACCATTGGCGATGATAAAGGCCGCCATAGCCTTGTCGAAGTCACCGCTGAACAGGATCAGAGTCTTCTTGGTGGTGTCCATCCGCTCTACCCTCCGTTGCTCGATTCGTCTACGGCACGCGCGATAAGATGACGGGCTCGGCCTGGGCTCCCCCTGGAGCCTGCTCGACCGCTGTCACTGGCACCAGCTGCTCACGCAGAGCGGCGAAGTACATGGCGAGGGGTCGGTACGCCATGTGCGACCACTTGCTGAAGGGGACCTCAAGTACCAACATGGGCACGACTGCCATGAGATGCACCACGTACGAGACGTTTGCCGCGGCATCTGCGCCGCTGCGGTGAAGGACGTGCTGCAGGACGCCGGTGAGCGCCACGACTAGCAGCAGCACCAGGAACATCCAGTCGGTCTCGTGCGAATGCTGGTAGTGGACTTCGCTCTTTTTGAGCCGCCCTCGCAGTGCCCAGATCGTCGCTCCAACCAGTCCGGCGCTGGCCAGGTAGCCGAAGACGTGCACCCGCCAGTCGATCCTGGGGCCCGACCACATGTCACGCAGGAAGAACATGATGAGCACGAGCATCGTGACATAGCTGAGCATTAGCACGAGGTGCACGAGCCACGGACGCTTGCGGTCGCACTTGGCGTAGCGCCGCTGCGTCATGAAATGGAGCGGCAGGAGGTGCACCGCCTTCACGTACGCGGAGGCCGGCAACCGGACCCGGCGGTCGCGCGCCAACGTCTCCCGGCCGACGGTGAACCACCACATGCGGACGCAGTTGGGCAGTAAGAACGCGAGAAGCAATGCCGCGAGGCACCAGTCGAAGATGTGGATAGTGCTTGATGGTAGGAACGCGTTCTGCCCATTGTAGTGGGAGATGCTGCCCCCGAACACGCCGAAGAGAGTGAAACCCAGACCGGCGAAGAGCGCCACCACCACGACGGAGATGATCTCTACCCGCGGACGCCGGTAGAACAGCCGCGCGATGCCGGTGAAGTCGTAGCGTGAGGTCAGCCAGCGGCGCAGGCTCATCATGGTCTCGCCGGGAGCAGCTCCCCGCGGGCACTCGGTGGAGCACTCGCCGCAGTAGTAGCAGAGCCATGGCTCCAGACCGCTCTCGAGCTTCTTCTCCAGTCCTAGCTGGAGGTTCCGCATCGGCCGCCGGGGGTAGCTGTACTTCGCGTCAGTGAGGGAGCAGGTCGCCGTGCAGTTGCCACAGTTGTAGCACTTCTGAACGTCCTCGGCGCCGTAGAGCGCCAGATCCTCTATCAGCTCAGGGTTCGCCCTCAAAGCCATATGGATCCTCCTCGGCAACTCGCGAGCGAGCGCGTCCGCAAGGACGTCATCGCTGCCGTCATGGCTCGTCCCTTTCGACTGCTTGATACCGGAAGTAGCCTTCGTCGGTGACTTCTTTGTCCTCCCTCAGGTAGCCGTACTTGCGCATGCCCATCACCCAGAACGTCACTTCGTGGGTCGGGCAGCCGACGGCCAGTGCGATCTCTGGAATCGTGTGTGGCTCGGTCTCCAACACCTTCAGGATCCGGCGGCGCATGACATGCTCATCGCGGATGATCTCGCGAACCTCTCGGCTTGACGCGCTCATGGCACAGCCACCTCGAGCAGACCGTCGATCATGGCCCGGATCTGCGCATCGGTGTAGCCCAGTAGGTCGATGGCGTCGACGGGGCAGACGGGCACGCATCCTCCACAACCTTTGCACGCAGTCTTGCTGACGGCCGCGACCTCCCTGCCGTCATGGCTTTCCATCTCGACGGCTGTGTAAGGACAGGTATCCGCGCACTTCCCGCACCAGGTGCACACATCCGCGTCGACTATGGCTACCAGTGGGTCGAGCTCCGCAAATCCCTTCTTCAGGATGGCGGCACTCTGGGCCACCGCAGCCAAGCCGGAGGCCACACTTTCGGCGGAGTTCTTCGGCCCCTGGCAGGTGCCGCAGATATACACGCCGTCGACCACGGTCTCGACCGGGCGCAGTTTCGGGTGGATCTCATTGAAGAAGCCGCTCTTTCCCAGAGGCAGCTTGAGCACTTTGACCAGGTCTTCGTTGGTTCGGGGCACCATGCCGGTGACAAGGACAACCAGGTCGGCGAGGATCTCCACTTCTTCGCCCCCGGTGAGAATGTCGCGGGTAGTGACCAGAAGCCTTCCACTTTCCGAGTCCCTCGCCACGACCGGCGGAGCGTCGTCTGGAACCTTGAGGTAGATGGAGCCCTTGTCCAGGGATTCGTCGTAGAGCAGCTCATATGTGCCGTACGTCCGCACATCCCGATGTAGGTGGAACTGGTGCACCTTCCCCGGTTTGGCCGCCACCTCGATCGAAACGTGCACGGCGGCGGTGCAGCAGTAGCGAGAGCAGTACTCGTTGGGATTCTCCACTTCCGCTCCCTGGCGACTCCCGACGCAGTAGATGTAGGCGACGTCCCGAACCGGCTTTCCCTGATACTGAAGCGGACCGGCGTCTGCGTCGACCAGTCGCTTGAACTCCGGTAGCGTGACCACGCCCTCGAGGCCACGTCCGAATTCGTCCTCGTGTAGCTCGTACGCCTCGAAGCCGGTGGCGACGACGATCGACCCGACCTCCACACGGATGATCTCGGGCCGCTCGCCGCCGACCCTGATCTCGACCTCGTAGTTCCCGAAGCTGCCGGACTTGCCGACCACTTCTGCGCCCGTGAATATAGTGATATCCGAGCGCTCGCGGAGCTTGCCCTTTAGGCGCGTTATCAGTTCCTGACCGTTCTTGCCATGGGGGTACATCTGGCCGAAGTCACCCACCCAGCCCCCGAGCTCAGGCCCTTTCTCGACGAGGAAGACGGCCAACCCGATCTCCGCCAGCCCGAGCGCGGCTCTCAGGCCGGTGATACCGCCCCCGATCACGAGGGTCTTCGGAACGGTCTCCACAACGATCGGCTCCAAGGGGACGGTCAGGCGCGTACGACCGACACCGGCCTTGACCAACTGGATGGCTTTGCGCGTGGCTCCGGCAGGGTCGTCGGTGTGCGTCCAAGAGCACTGCTCGCGGATGTTCACTTGGGTGTACTGATAGGGACTCAATCCGGCTCGTTTGGCGACTGCGCGGAAGGTGAATGTGTGGAGCTTGGGCGAGCATGAGGCCACCACGATCCCGTCGAGCTTCTGTTCGAGGACGTCTTGGATGATCTCTTGCTGGGTGGCGTCCGAGCAGGTGAACATGGCAGTCTTGGCGACGACGACGCCGGGCGCGGACTGGATGGCGGTCACCACTTGGTCCACGTCGACGTAGTCGGAGATATTGCCCCCGCAATGGCAGATGTAGACGCCTATCCTCCGGTCGCTCACGCTGTCACCTTGATTTTCTCGAGGTGCGCCGCCGCCTGAGCAACCGCGGCTCCCGCGTGGAGGATGGAATCGGGGATGTCCTTGACACCGGAGGCGGAGCCGGCGACGTACACGCCTGGGATGTTTGTTTGGCCGGGGTTCAGATCCTCGTCCGGCTCGTTGACGTACGAATAGTCGTCAAGCTCCAGATCCAAATCGAGAAAGAGCCGTCCCACTTCGTCGTTGGGTCGGACCCCGACGGCCAACACCACTAGGTCGTACTCTGCCTCGCGAAGCGTGCCGCTCTCTATGTCCTCGTAGCGCAGGACCAGATTCGCATTCTCCGTCTCGGTGATGCTGGCCACGCGGCCTTTCACGTAGTTGGCTCCCATCGCCTTGGCCTGCTCGAAGAACTCGTTATAGCCCTTGCCGACGGCACGGATGTCCATGTAGTGGACCGTAACGTCCGCAAGCGGCAATGCACCCATGATCAGCTGGTTCTGCTTGATGGAGTACATGCAGCAGATCCTCGAGCAAAGCGGGTTGTCAACGGTGTCGTCACGAGAGCCCGTGCACAGGATGTAGGCGATATTGTCGGGGACCTTGCCGTCGCTGGGCCGCAAGACGGCGTTATACGGCCGCGTGGGGGCCAGGAGACGGTCCATCTGCATCCCGGTGATGACGTTCTTGTACTTGCCATAGCCGTACTGCGGCTTCAGGTCCGCGGGGAACAACTTGTAGCCTGTGGCCACGATTACCGTGCCCACCTCGGCCTCGATGCTCTCGCCAGCCATGTTCAGGTCCACGCAATCGGCAGGGCAGGTGGCGACGCACGCCTGGCACTCCGAACACACACCGCAGTCGAGACAGCGGCTCGTGCTGGAGAGCACTTCGTCTTCAGTGAGAGGGGGTTCGATCTCGGCAAAGTCGGCCGGAGCCTCATCCAGCGGCCGCGCCGTCCGAAGAGGTTCCAACGGCGAGTAGCTGGCCTGCCTTGCCAGCACATCCGCCTTGTCGACCACCGGGAGGCCGCGCTCGAAGTCCGCGGAGCTAAGTTCCTGGCCCTGCAGCCAGCGGTCGATCATAAATGCCGCCCTGCGCCCTTGTCCTACGGCGCTGGTGACGCTCGTTGGGCCGCAGACGACGTCGCCGGCGGCGAACACGTGCGCCAGCGTCGTCTGCAAGGTGCCGGGGTCCGTCTCGATGGTCCTGTTCTTGTTGATGGGGAGAATGTCGTCGAAGACCGTGGTGTCGGGGATCATGCCGATGGCTACGATCGCCGCGTCGCAATTCAGGCTGTGGCGCCTGTTCTCGTCATATTGCGGGCTGAACTTGCCGTCGGCGTTGAACACGGAGGTGCAGCGCTTCAGCTCGATACCACGGACACTTCCTTCTCCGCGGAACTGCTGGACGCCCCAGGAGTTGTGCACGACGATGCCCTCGGCCAAGGCTTCTTCGATCTCCCACTCGTGCGCGGGCATCTCCCCGCGTGACTCCAGACTGACCATATGGACGCTCGCCGCCCCGAGCCTGCGCGCGCTGCGGGCCGCGTCGATGGCCACGTTGCCCCCACCGATCACGACCACCTCCTTGCCACGGAGCTCGATGCTCTCGCCCAGCTTGGCGGCTCGCAGAAAAGCAAGCGCGCTGGTGACGCCGGTGAGATCCTCACCGGACACTCTGAGGTTCACCGACCGGGGAGTGCCGGTCGCGAGGAGGACGGCGTCGTAGCCCGCATCTTTCAATTCCTGGAGGTTCTCCACGCGCGCATCGGTCTCGATCTC
>JADGPI010000307.1 GCA_017882525.1 Thermoleophilia bacterium | reverse complement strand
GTGCGCGTACACCGCGTCGTGTCGATGCTGATCGTGTTCAGCTTCTTGCTCGTATCCACCGCCAAAGCCGACACCGGGCACGCCTCGACGCACTTGGCTTCGGCCCCGCACTGATAGCACGCCACCGGGAACTCCACGCCCGGGTAGTACTGCCGCACGCTGATACGCGAGATCCCCGGCTGGATCTTCTGCTCCTTGATCAGCGAGCACGCCACTTCGCACAACCGGCACCCCGTGCAGCTCGCAATGTTGCGACCGATCCAGGTTGCCGGCACCGGCGGGGACGGCGCCTTGCGCCGCGGGATCACCCCGACCACCGCGCCACCCACGACCACGCCCGCGACGCCGACGCCCGCCTTGACGAACAACTCCCGCCGGGAGACGCCCTGCGGGTTCCCTTCGGTCTTCTTCTCTTCTACCGGCTTATTGGCCATTGCCTCCTCGCGTCTGAGCCTCGAGGCTCAGATCAGTTATTGACCACCTTGTCCGCAGTCCGGATTGTGATCTTCGCTTGGTTGCCACCACACTTGGGATTCCCGATTCTCACCCGACCCACGCCACTTCAGCGGCCGTATCCGTCACGCGCGCAATGGGGCCAGGGCGCCGTCAAACCCGCCGAAACCATGCGCTTGCAGCGTCGCCGCCGTTGGTACCCCCTGCTTGTCCCAGCCCATGAAGGTGTAGTAGTCCTGCTTCTTCTGGCTCTCGATCGCCTTGTCCACCCTCTTGCCCTTGAAGGGACCCTCGGGGAGCGGCTCGTAGGTCCGTGGCGGGTTGACGTCGTCCTTGTACGTCCAGCCCGCGAGCAGCAGCGCGATACGGTTCATCGTCGCCCAACGTGGGAGCATGACCTTGGTCAATTCGTCCGTGGTGACGCCAAAGCCCGTGATGGCTTGCAGCCACTCGATCTGCTGGTCGCGGTTCAGACCCTGGCCACCGCACTGCCCGACTGAGTCTCCGAACATCCCGGCCTCGCCGGCCGGGCTCGCCGTGGAGGTATGGTCGCCGCCCTGAGAGGCGACAGAGTAGGAGATCTCGCTCGCGTCCCTGCCACTGCGCGTCCCGTGCGCGCCCCACTCGATCCCTTTGGTCTGCATCGCGAACGCTTCCGACCCCTTGCCGATCTTCCTGGTCGCAGCGAGCAGACCTTCACCGAGCAGCGTCGGGATCTCCCCCTGGCGATGGGCGATCAAATCCATCAGCTTCATGAATCCGTCGGTGTCGCCCCACTTCAACTGCACCCCGCCGAGGTCGGCAGCCGTGAGGATCCCTTTCTCCTGCGCCTCGCACGCGAAACTGCAGACATTGCCGACGCTGATCAGGTCGAAACCCAGCTCGTCGGGCCGGCCCGTGCTGACCGCCATTTCGTCGATATCGAAGATACCGAAATTGGTGCCCTCGAGCGCGCCGGCCTCGTAGTCGGGCAACTCGCAAATCGTGCCCGCGCGCTTGCCGTATTTGACCCGCCCCAGCTTCGAGCATGGCACCACGCACCCATAGTCCGCCCAGTAGCGGCGCACCCACTGGTTCGCGGCGAAGTTCTCCGCGCGGACTTCCTGACGGTCGTGCCATTCGGTCTGCCAGTTCCTCACCGGTTCCGAGCTGTTGACATTGCCGGTGCGGAAGACCCCGGGGGTCGTGCCGAACTCGATCGAGCTCCGTCGGACGAGCGGCTGGTTCTTGCGCGCCAAGGCCATCAGGTCGAGCAGCTTCTTCTGGTCGAACACGTCCGGCGCGGGGCCCGTGCCCCGGGCGACGATGGCTTTGAGGTTCTTGGAGCCCATCACCGCCCCGGGACCTCCGCGGGCCGCCGCGCGGTACCATTCGGTCATGGCCGCCGCATACCGGACCAGATTCTCGCCGGCCGGCCCGATGTAGTACTGCGAGGTCCGGTCCCCGTGCTCGTCCACGATCATCTGGTGGGTCTCCTTGATTTCCTTCCCCCACATCTTCGACGCGTCGCGGATCTCCACCTTGTCATCGAAGATCGTGACGTAGACGGGCGAACTGGCTTTCCCCTTGAAGACGATCCCGTCGTAGCCGCAGAAGCGCAGTTCGTGGCTGAAGTCGCCGCTGCCCTGCCCCGCCGTGATGCCCTGCGACTGCGGCGACTTGATGACGAAATTCGTCTTGCAGCCAATGAAACCGACGTAAGGACCCGCCAGAACCAGCAGGAGCGCATCGGGACTGAAGGCATCGATCTTCCCCCAGTTGGTCCCGTACGCATCGATCAGCATCTTGCCGCCCATCGCCCGCCCGCCCAGATAGTCACGCGCCAGCTTCGGGTCCAAATCGACCGTCTTGACGCTCTTCGCCGTCAGGTCGATCTCCAACAGCTGTCCCTTGTAACCAGGGATCTTGGTGGCCATCGTTATCTCCCGAGGCAGGATTTTCGAATTATTAGGCTGGCTGGCAGCTTACACCTAACGGGTACTGTCCGCAGCATGAATCTGCCGGGGTTTTTCGCGGCCAGCGCACTTGGCCAGGGGATGACGCCGGCGTCCGCGGGAGTCCCTGTGGCAGTACACTCTCCGTAAAGGATGATGAGCACGGCCATCCGGGCATCCCTCCTCCTTCTTGTCCTTGCCCTGTGCCAGACTCCCCTGGGTGGCCAGACCTCCGGAGCCGGCGACAGACTGATCGGCCCCGTCGTGTTCAATTGGTTCAACGCGACGCAGGGGCAGTTTCAGACCGTCTGGCTGCCCCTCGAGGGCAGACGGGCGTGGGACGGCTCGGTGAAATTCTGGAGGAAACAAGAGAAGGACATCATGGCCGCCGGGTTCAACATGATCCTGTTCGAGGTGCCGTTCTCCTGGGAGCAGGAGCAGCGGAACCACCTGACGGCCATCAAGGAACGCCGGAACGAATCGATGCCCGTCCCGAGGATCGCACCCTTCTTCGCCGCTGAAAGCTTCGAATCGTACAGCGAACCCAAGGACATCTCGACCGCCGAGGGCAAGGATGCGTTCTACGGAAAGATCCGCGATTGGTTTCTCCTGTACCGGGGAGTCTTCAGCCTGGAGCCTGGCGGCAGGATCGATACGAGTCAACTGGCGTTTGTGGGCGACAAGGTCCTGATCTGTCTGTGGTGGGTGCCGCTCAAGGACGACTACGTTCCCTCCGGGTTCTTCGATTATCTGAACGATCGCCTCTACTCGGACTTCGGATTCCGCGGCTACTGGTCGGTCCATGACTACTTCGGCCGCGGTGGCGCCGACGAGACCAACGCGCTCTTCAATGGCCCGGCCCCCGTCAAGATCGGGAGCAATCGGAGCGCGTCGCTCCTGGTGGGTTTCTGGCCGCCCGGTCCCGAGTACCCGCCCGACACATTTCTCGCCAGGGACTCCGGACGGAGCTACTCGGACGCCTGGGATCGATTGATCGCGGTGCGAGGATCCACCGACAGGGTCTACGTCGAATCATGGAATGAGTACACAGAAGGCAGCGGGATGTACGCGGCCCAGCCTGTGAGTCACTCCCCAACCGATGGGCACTGGGCGGGTGCGCCGGATGCCCGGTGCTGGAGCGAGCCGTGTCATCCGGTACCGGAGACCGACTCCTGGGGCGCCGCGGGGCCCTGGTCCTACATCGACATCACGAGGGACAAGGTCGAACGTTTCCTTCACGGCGGGTCGGCCGGCGATCTCGTGCCTCCTCACATCATGATCGCCCAGCCGACTGACGGGCAGGTTGTCTCCGGGAGCATCAGGTTCAAGACGTATGCCTCGGACAACGTCGGCTTGAAGAGACTGGAGTTCCTGCTCGACGGGCGGCTTCTGGATGTCAGCCTGGTCCCGTTCGACTACCTGCTCAAGACCGTGTTTCTCGTTGACGGCACCCACGTGTTGAAGGTCGTCGCCTACGACCAGTCGGGCAACTCGGACAGCGATTCTGTCGCCGTCGTGGTGGATAATGGGCGCTGAGACCTGCCCGCCTGGAGCAGGCCCGGCTGACAGCCGCTCTCATCGCGGAGGACGCATGAAGACGCGCGACCCGTTCGACTGCATCTCGCCGGTTGACTACCGCTATTGGGACGAGGAGGTGGCGAAGTACCTCTGCGAGAACGGGTACACGCGCTACAAGCTCCTCGTGGAGCTTGCGCTGGTCAAGGTCCTCCACCGCCGCGGAATCTGTTCCGAGGCGGTCGTCGACGAGGTCGGAGCGGCGTGCGGGCGGGTGACGACCGCGGAGGTCTACGAGGAGGAGGATCGCATTCGCCACGACGTCCGCGCGCTCGTCAATTGCATCCGGGCCAAGGTGACCGACGAGGCCAAGCCGTACGTCCACATGACGGCGACCTCGTACGACATCGTCGATCCGGCGAACGCCGC
>JADGPI010000060.1 GCA_017882525.1 Thermoleophilia bacterium | reverse complement strand
CTCCGGGGTGTGCGCCGCACGATGGCCAAGCGCATGGCGGAGGCGCTCGCCAAGCAGGCGCAGGTCACCTCGATGGACGAGGCCGACGTCACCGTTCTCCGGCACATCCGTGAGAAAGAGCGCGCGGCGGCGACCGAGCGGGGGGTGCGGCTCACCTACCTGGCTTTCGTGATCAAAGCCTGCACTGCCGCCTTGAAGCGCTTTCCGCGTCTGAATGCGGTGCTCGAGGAATCGCGCGAGGAGTTCTTACTCAAGCACTACTACAACATCGGTTTCGCCGTGGACACCAAGACGGGTCTCGTGGTGCCCAACATCAAGGCGGCCGACACGAAGAGCATCTTCCGGATCGCCGAGGAGATAGTCACCCTGGTGGATAAAGCCACCGACCGCCGGCTCGAGCTGGAGGATCTTCACGGGGGGACGTTCACCATCTCGAACTATGGGGCCATAGGCAGCACATTCGCTACCCCGGTCATCAACTATCCGGAAGTCGCCATCCTGGGGATGGGCCGGGTCCGGGAGCTCCCCGTGGTCAGGGAAGGAAAGATCGCTGGGCGCCACATGCTTCCCCTGTCGCTCACGTTCGATCATCAACTCGTGGATGGGGCGGAGGCGGCGCGCTTTCTCAATCTCGTCATCAGCTACCTGGAAGATCCCGACTTGTTGCTTCTGGAAGGCGATTAGTGACGGACGCTGAGGGACAGGGTGGGGGCCGGCCCAACGACCGGTTGCCACCGGTCAGACTGGACGGCTGCGAACCGCTCAGGCAGACCGCGCGTGACTGCCGGCTGGTCGTTCTTGCGGCGACTGAGGACGAGGCGGCGCCACTGCTGGGCGCCCTGAGCGATCCTCGGCCGTACCTCGTAGCCACCAAACAGCTCTTCACGGGCCGGTATGAGCCGGCGCGCAGCCCGGCTGCGGCAGACAGCCCCGCGAAGTCAGTTCGAGCGGTGCTGGCGATCAGCGGCTGCGACAAGACCAACGCCGCACACATGCTCACCTGCCTGCTGCAAGCCATGAGACCAGAACCACTCCTGGTGCTTCAGGTGGGCGTGGCTGGTGCCTTTCCTGGCCGGGGAGAGGGATCGGGCGCGCGGGTGGGCGACATCGTGGTTGCTACAGAAGAGATCTACTCCGATACGGGCAGTTCCAGCCCGGGTGGCTGGCTGTCGGCGGCTGAGCTGGGGCTCCCGATCGCGCAGGTGGACGGCACTGAGTCGGGCGGCCGGTTCGCGATCGACCCGCGCCTTGTGCGGGCGGCAGTTGAGGCTATCGAAGCCGTTGACACCGATGACTGGCCCGCGTCGCGGCCCACGGTGGTCGTGGGGTCTTGTGTGACGGCCTCTCGGGTCACCGGCGTCCGGACCGAGGGCGAAGCGGTGGCTCGCCGCTGGGGGGCAGTGGCGGAATCCATGGAAGGCGCCGCGGCGGCACACGTTTGCGCCCTCTACGGAGTGCCGTTCTTGGCGGTGAGGGGCATTAGCAACCTGATCGTCGACCGGGACCGGGCTTCGTGGGAAGTGGGCCGCGCAATCGCGACGGCGGCGCGGGCCGCGCTTGCGGTCGTGGCCGCTCTTGACCATTTCCCGCTCGAAGCCTCTGGAATGGCGGGTGCGTCCTCGGCGCTCGCAACCACGTCGCTCCCAGACCCACGGGTCTGAGATGGATCGCCTTCGCTTGGCCTATTCCCCCTGTCCCAACGATACCTCCATTTTCCACGCCTGGGTGCACGGTCTGATTCCCGGTGCGCCCGGTGTCGAAGAGAAGCTGGAAGACATCGACGGGCTCAACGAACTGGCTCGCCACGGGGAAGCGGACGTCATCAAGGTGTCGATGCACGCCTTCGCCCACCTTTGGGACAGGTACGCCCTGGTGCATTCGGGAGGGGCGCTTGGACGAGGCTGCGGTCCGCTTGTGGTTGCGCGGGAGGACTCATGGCTGCGCCCGGCGCCTTCCATCCGGGAAGCGGCCGCTCTCGCTCACCAACTTCGGCGGGCCCGAGTCGCCATCCCGGGAGCACTCACCACTGCAGCCCTGCTCCTGGGACTCTTCTCCGACGGGCTCCCCGAAACGACCGTCATGCCTTTTGATCGCATCATGCCCGCCGTGGCATCGGGCACAGTGGACGCGGGCGTTATCATCCACGAAGGCCGGTTCACGTTTGGATCGTACGGTCTCCGCCGGTTGGTGGACCTGGGGGAGTGGTGGGAGGAGACCACCGGGCTCCCCATCCCGCTCGGTGGGATAGTGATTTCCAGAACCCTCGACCCAAAGCTCCAGTCGGCCGTCGAACGCGCGATCCGGGCCAGCGTCGAGTACGCGCTCTCTCATCCGGAAGAGTCTCTGAGCTATGTTCGCGAGCATTCCCAGGAGATGGACCCTGCCGTCTGCAAGGCCCATATCGACTTGTACGTCAACGAGTTCACACTCGATTACGGTGCTGAGGGTGAAGCGGCCATCCGGAGGCTGTTGGGTGTCGCCGCCGAGGTGGGGGTGGTTCCCGGCTCGACCAAAAGCCTGTTTTGGGACAAATAATGGAACGATGTTCCACTGCGCGGGATATGCCCCTGTCCGGCCTGAGCCAGTGGTGGTTTAATCTCCCAACGACATCCGCAGGCTAATCAGAGCCTCGGCAACAAGGAGGACTATTTCGATGGCAGCCAAGCTCATCAAGATCACAAAAGACACTCCGTGGAACGACAAGGTGCCCCTGCATGAGAACTGTTTTGCGTGGCCGATGGTCAATCCCAAGAGTTGCCCCGGCGCGCAATGCGAATTCGGTATCACCGAGTTGCACCCGCTCGTGGGCCGGGCGCTGGACGACATCCACGCCGATGAGGACCACGTGTTCTACGGCCTCGCCGGTCGCGCCGAAGCTGTTGTCGACGGCGAGACTTACCTCGTAGAGGCCGGCGACGCTCTTTGGGTCTCGAAGGGCAGCGTTCACAACTTCACCCCGGTGGGCGGCGAGAACTTCCGCTACGCCGTCGTGTTCGCACCGGGTCGCGCGTTCTGGACTCAGCAGAAGTAGGCTGCGCATGAGTGCGCCCACCTTCCTGGCGGAGGGTGGGCGCCTTTTTTGTTTCTTGCACGCGTTCGAGCACTCGGGCGGGCATCCCTGCTGCTATCCTTCGTGACCATGCTCCACCTCACCGACATCTCCAAGTCTTTCGGCAGCCAAGTCATCCTCGACGAGGCCAGCCTCCACGTGAAGCCCGGCATGCGGATCGGCCTGGTGGGGCCCAACGGTGCCGGCAAGACGACGCTTCTTCGCATCATCGTCGGCGATATGTCGCTGGATGGCGGCGACATCAACGCGCGAAAAGGCCTGCGGATCGGCTTCCTGCCTCAGGAGATCGAGGAGATCGCCGATCACGCCGTCATCGATGAGGTCCTCGCCTCCTACGCCGACGTACTCATGGCCGAGCAACGATTGGCCGAGTTGGGAGAGGCGCTTTCGCACGCGTACAGGGGAGCTGGCGGCGAGGACGCGGGCGCGGAGCTGCTACACGAGTTGGGACTGGTACAGACCGCTTTTGAGGCGGCTCACGGCTACGAGCTCGAAGCGCGCGCTCAGTCCATCCTCCGCGGGATGGGTTTCTGCGAGACTGACTTCCATCGGCCCATCGCGGAGCTTTCTGGGGGATGGCGGATGCGGGTGGCGCTCGCCCGGCTCCTGATGGAGCAGCCGGACCTCCTGCTTATGGACGAACCTACCAACCACCTCGACCTGGAGAGCCTGCTCTGGCTTGAGGAGTTCCTCCTTGGCTGGCAGGGGGCGCTCATCGTCATCAGCCACGACAGGTACTTCTTGAACCGCATGGTCACCCATGTCGTCGACCTGGACCGCGGCATGCTGGACCTCTACGCGGGCGACTACGACCACTTCGAGATCGAGAAGCGCCAACGCTTCGAGGCCTTGGTCAGCGCCGCGAAGAACCAGCAGCGAGAGATCGACGCCGCCGAGAGCTTCATCCGTCGCTTCCGCGCGAAGAACACCAAAGCGAAGCAGGTGCAGCAGAGGATCCGGCGGCTGGAGAACACCGAGCGCATCGACGCGCCATCGCTGGAGCGCAAGACCATCAAGTTCCGCTTTCCCCAGCCTCCGCGCACCGGACGGGTCGTGGCCGAGGTGAGGCACGTGCGCAAGTCCTACGACGGCAACGTGGTCTACAAGCGGCTCGACCTAGTGGTGGAGCGGGGCGAGAAGATCGCCCTGGTCGGTCCCAACGGCGCGGGAAAGTCCACGCTTCTGAAGCTTCTGGCCGGAGTGATCGAGCCCGACGCGGGCATCGTGAAGCTCGGGCATAACGTCCGGCGGGAATACTTCGCCCAGCACCAACTGGAAGTGCTCCACGCAGACCAGACTGTGCTCAAGGCGGTGGAAGAGGTCGCCGGACCCGTGGGCAGGCTTGCGGAGGTGAGATCGTACCTGGGCACGTTTCTTTTCACCGAGGACGACGTCACCAAGAAGGTCGGAGTGCTTTCCGGAGGCGAAAAAGCTCGGCTGGCCCTTGCTCGGATGCTGATGGATCCCGCGGGGCTACTCCTGCTCGATGAACCTACGAACCACCTGGACATGGGCTCGCGCGAGGTCCTCACAGTGGCCTTGCGGCAGTTCGAGGGTTCGGTAGTCTTCATCAGCCACGACCGCCACTTGATCAATGCTATCGGCACCAAGGTCATCGAGGTGCGCGACGGTCGGCTCACTCACTACCAGGGCGACTGGGAGTATTACCAGTGGAAGAAGACTCAGGACGGTCAGGACGGCTCCGTCCAGGGCACGGTACCGACTCCCAGCCCGCCGTCGGCGGCGAAACCCGAGACTACCAGGACCTCCGCGCCAAGAACGGGCTCGGCCAAGGCTTCGACCACTGCCAAGCCAACGGCTGCTGTCAAGGCGGCGCCTCTTGCCACGGCGGCGCCCGCAACCACGACGGCGACCGCGGCCGAGGCGAAGAACAAGCCGGTGCCTGTCGCCGCGGTCTCGTACCAGGAGCGAAAAGATGTGTTGCGGCGGCACCGCAAAGTGGAGAAACGTATCCTCGAGCTTGAAGCGCTGCAGTCTCGCCTGGCTGGGGTCTTGAGCGACCCCGTCCATATGTCCGACTACGAGCTTCTCCTCTCCACCAGCGAGGAGCTACGCACGACGCGTGACGAGCTCACGTCGCTCTACGAGGAGTGGGAGGGCCTGGCCGAGACTGTTACTTCTCTCGACATGGGCGGTTGACGGTCTCGAGAGGTGAACGGTCGGGCTAGCGGTGCGCCATGAGGGTGGCGTACGAAGGAGCTGCTGCTCCTCCACCCGGGTGGATCTCGAAATGCAGGTGGACGGCACCGCCGGACGCGTTGCCCGTGTTGCCGGCATGTCCGATGACCTGGCCGGCCGTGACCCGGACGCCTGGCTTGATGCCGCTCTTGATGGACGACAGGTGCGCGTAGTAATACGAGTTGCCGTCGTCGCCGTTGAGCCAGATGGTGATGCCCCCCAACCCG
>JADGPI010000059.1 GCA_017882525.1 Thermoleophilia bacterium | reverse complement strand
CACCAGCTCGCACATCCCCATGGAGATCTCGGAGTCCGGCTCGGGGAGCAACGGTATGTGATCGGCGATGCCGATGCCGGGAAGTCCCATCGCGAGGGCCGCTTCGACATATTCAATGGCATCGCCAATGGCGTGACCGCAACGGGACGTGTGGGTGTGGTAGTCGGGATAGGCCATGTCTCAGTGGGCCTCGCATCCGAGATCGTCTTTCTGCCTGCGAGGCGAGTTCAACTCCTCCGTGTCGAGTAGGATCGTATACGGGCCGTCGTTGACGAGCGACACGGTCATGTGCGCGCCGAACACGCCCGATCCCGTGGGCACTCCCGTGCGCTCGAGCGCCAGCCGGAACTCCTCCACCAGCTGTTCGGCGATCGAGGGGTCGGCCGCGTCGCTGAAGGAAGGCCTGCGGCCTCGCCGACAATCGGCGAAGAGCGTGAACTGGCTTACCACCAGAGCCGCGCCGCCGGTCTCGAGCAAGGAAAGGTTCGCTTTGCCGCCGCCGTCTTCCATGATCCTCAGGTTGGCCACTTTGACCGCGAGTGCCTCGGCTTGGGAGCGGCCGTCCTCTCGACCAACCCCCACGAACACGAGAAAGCCGCCGTCACTCTTGGCCACCACGTGTCCGTCCACCTCTACGGTGGCGCAGGTGACGCGTTGGACCACCGCACGCATCAGGCCGCCGCCTCCGCCCGGCTAATGGTCGCTTCCCAGCGGCCGGCTTCGCCTGGGCCCTCGATGCGTACTTGGGCAAAACGGTTCATGAGCGAGTCGTCGCCGGCCAGGAGGACCTCGATGTAGTTGCCTGTGAGTGCCACCAGTCGTCCGTCATCTGCCCTTTCGCGCAGCACGAGGGCCTGCAACTCACGGCCGAGGAACTGCTCGTGGAACGCCTCGTTCTTGGCCGCCCCCAGATCTCTCAGCCGCGCGCTCCGCCCCTGCATCGCTTCGGGGTGGACCTTGCCGCCCATCCGGGAAGCCGCCGTGCCCGGCCGGTCGCTGTAGCTGAACACATGGAGGTACGTGAGAGGCGATCGCTCGACGAGATCGTAGGTCTGCATGAACTCGTCCTCCGTCTCACCGGGGAACCCCACGATCACGTCGGCTCCAATCGCGGCGTCGGGGAAGCGTCGCCGGAGCTCGCCGACAACCACGGCGTATTCTGCGGCGACGTACGGACGGTTCATCCGGCCGAGGACAGAGTCCGATCCGCTTTGCAGCGGGAGGTGGAAGTGGTGGGCCACTCTGTCACCTGCCCGATCGACCGCGTCCAACAGGCGGCGGTCCACCTCGAGCGGCTCGATGGAGCTGAGCCGGTACCGAGTAACGCCGCCCTCTTGTACGAGCGCGTCCAACAGTTCGGGTAGCCGGCCCTCGCCGGTCGCGGGGCGACCGGCCTCGTTCGAGTCGCGGCCCCAGCTCCCCAGGTTGATGCCGGTAAGGACCACTTCGCGGAAGCCCTCGCGGCCAAGAAGTCGCACCTGCTCTATCACTTGGGGCTCCGGCAGGCTCCGCGCCGGTCCCCGGGCCAGAGGGATCACGCAATAGCTGCAGTGTGAGTCGCAGCCGGTCTGGATCTTCAAGAAAGCCCGGGTATAGCCGTAGAAGTGAGTGATGAACTCGCTGTCGAAGTCAGGATGCGCCGGATACTCGTCCACCACGGTCATGGGCGCGCCGGGCACTGGGGCCGCCCCCCGCCCGACGCGCAGCCGGTCGAGGTACTTCGCAAGTTGCAGCTTCTCGGTGTTGCCCAGCACCAGGTCCACTCCGGGTATCGCAGCGACGGTGTTCGGATCCACCTGAGCGTAACAGCCGGTCACGGCGACCAGGCATTCCGGGTCGAGGCGCCGGGCCAGACGGATCTCGCGCCGGCACGTACGATCACTCTTGGCAGTGACGGTGCACGTGTTGAGCACTCGGATATCCGCGGGCGCGTCCCAGTCGACCAAGTCGTAGCCGGACGCCCGGAGCGTCTCTTGCATCTGGGCGGTCTCGCACTGGTTGAGCTTGCAACCGATGGTGCGGAAAGCCACTCTCTTGTGCTTCATTGCTGGGATTTCGGAGGGGGGCATCTGGCTGCCGCCGGCTGTCGATAGCGCCACGTTGGGACCTGTGGGATGTTAGCATATAGACCGCTCGTTTCCGGCAGGAGAATAGGCGAACGCACCAGAGGCACTGTGAGCTCCGTTCCCACGCACCCCGAAGACGCACATAGCGAGGTAGACCAAGAGCCATGGCATCGCCGCCTTGTCCCCGGGGCTCTGAAACGGGAGCGCATCGGCGGGCAGGCAGTGCGGTTCATCGTCGTCGGTTTCTCCAACACGGCCGTCGACCTCATCGTCTTCAACTTGCTCCGCCTCATCCCCGGCATGCCCGATTTCGGGGCCAAAGCCATCTCGTACTTCTGCGGCATCGTGAACAGCTTCTTCTGGAACAAGTACTGGACGTTCAATGCGGGCGGATCGGCCAAGGGCAAGCGCGAGTTCCTGGTCTTTCTCGCGGTCAACATCCCTCCGCTCGTCGTCAACGTGGTGGTGTTCTCGCTCCTCGGCCTGTGGGCCGGCGAAGGGTCCTTCGTTGTGCGCAATTTGAAAGCGTTCGGTGCCGCGGTGGTGACCATAGCCTGGAACTTCTTCGGAAGTCGCTATCTCGCGTTCCGGCATACGGCATTGAAGAAAGGACCGGATGGCCCGGGTAGTGAGGAGATCACATGAGTGATATCGACGCCTCGTGCACCGAGGGGCCGACTTCGGACGTGCCCCGCTACTCGATCGTGATCCCCATCCACAACGAGGCAGAGTGCCTTCGTGACGAGGTGGCCTCGGTGGTGGGGGAGCTCGAGACCAGGGGCGTAGACTATGAACTGCTCTTGGCGGAGAACGGCAGCACCGACGACACTCCCGGCCTCGCCGATTCCCTGGCTGCCGGGAACCCGCGTATCCGCGCCATTCATCTCTCCACGCCGGACTATGGCTTGGCCATGAAGACCGGGATGCTTGCCAGCCGCGGCGATTACGTCGTCAATTTCGACATCGATTTTCACGATGTGGGCTTCATGCTGAGCGCCGGGGATCTCCTGGCGTCCTCTGGGGTGGTCGTTGGTAGTAAACTGATGGCCGGCTCGGAGGACAAGCGGTCGGGGGCGCGACACATGGTGTCGTTGGGGTTCACCACGATTTTGCGCTTCTTGTTCGATCCGCGCATGGACGATACTCATGGCATGAAAGCGCTGCGCCGTGAGGTGGTCCAGCGTTTTGCGCCGCGGACCGTGATGAGCCGCGACATATGGGACACGGAACTCATCATCCGGGCGCGGCGAGGCGGTATCGTGGTAAAAGCCTTGCCGGTGACGGTTGAGGAGAAACGGAAACCGAGGTCTTCGATCTTGCGTCGGATACCCCGGACGATGAAGGGGCTGTTGCGGCTTCGGGTGGTGCTCTGGAGGGAGGGGCGAGCTGGATCCTGAGTACGAAGATCTGGTCGGAAGGAAGGGCTTCTGGGACTGGTTGCCCACTATCATCGCGTTTCTGGCCATCTACGCGACCCTCCTTGCCTTCTACAAGCCGAATCTCCTCTTCAGCCTCACCACCACCGCCGGCGGTGACACCGGTGCCTATCACTACCCCATGCAGTACCTTATTCACGAGCTACTGCCGCACTTCAGGCTGACGGGTTGGGCACCTGGCTGGTACGCCGGGATGCCGATGTTCACGTTCTACTTCCCATTCCCCTTCCTGCTCATCGCCGTACTCAACTGGATCCTCCCCTACACCGTGGCCTTCAAGCTCGTGACGGTGCTGGGGGTCTTCGCACTACCGGCCGCCGCCTACGGGATGGCGCGACTGTGGCGGGTGCGCCGGCCCTATCCGGTGCTGGCGGCCGTCTTCGCCCTGGTCTTCCTGCTCATGCAGAGCTACTCCATCTACGGCGGCAACATCCTGAGCACTCTCGCGGGCGAGTTCAGCTACATGCTGAGCTTCTCGCTCGTGTTCCTGTTCCTGGGGACGGTGCACCGGGGCATGCAGAAGTCCCGCTTCGACATGCTCTTCGTGCTGAACGGGCTGATCCTCATGACGATCGTGCTGTGTCACGTCGTCACCACGGTCGCTCTGGTGTGCATAGTCCCCGGCATCCTCTTGGTGAATCGGCGCTGGCGGGCTCTCCTCTACTTGGCCGCCGTGGCCGCGGTGGGCTTCGCCCTGTCCGCGTTCTGGACGCTCCCCTTCGTTTCCGACCTCCAGTGGTCGGCGACCATGGCCTGGGACCAGCTGCACTCCATCCACGATTTCCTGCCCACGGCGCTCCTCCCGGTGGCCGGACTGGGCCTCGTCGGCATGGCCTATGCCGTGGCCCGCAAGGAATCGAAGCTGCTGCCCCTGGCCTGGGCCACGGTGGCGATGATCGTCGTCGCCTTCGCCCTCCCCAACGGACGTCTGTGGAACGCGCGGATCCTCCCCTTCTGGTATTTCTCGCTGCATCTCTGGGCTGCGTACGGCACCGCTTGGCTCATCCGACCGTTCGCGGTGATGGTCCGCGACCTCTTCCACGTCAAGAGCGTCACGGCAAAGCGCATCTACGTGCCACTCGTGGCTATCGTCCTCGGCGTGGTGGTGATCATGACCAGTTCCACCGCCATGAGCTGGATCAAGTGGAACTACACCGGCTACGAAGGCAAGACCAAGTGGGCGCAGTATCAGCAGATCAACAACTTCATCGCAAAGCTCGACCCACCGGGCCGGGTGATGGTGGAGCATGCCCAGAAGATCGACGAGTTCGGCACGCCGCGTGCCTTCGAGATCATCCCTTATTGGACCGCACTGCCCACAATGGAAGGCACGCTCATGGAGGCGTCTTTCACGGCGCCTTTCCACTTCATCAACCAAGCTGAGCTCTCGAAGGAGGCCAGCGACGCCATCATCGGCGTGCGGTACCCCAGCCTGAACGTCGCCCAGGGCCTCACACATCTGCAGTTGATGAACATCCCTTACCTGCTCACGCTCTCTCCCGAGGTGACCAGCCAGGTGAAGGCGGACAAGCGGGCCGATCTTCTCGCCACCTTCGGCGACTACAGCATCTTCCGCATCGCCGGGTCCACCGGCTACGTGCAGGTGATGACGAACGAGCCCGTCCGCCTCAAGACGAGTCAGAAGGGCTGGCGGGATACCATCGTCAACTGGTATCTCAACCCGCCGGACCTGACCACGCCGGTCGTCTGGGATCAGGGTCAAGCAGCTCTGCAGAAGTTCGCGCCTATCACTGCGGGCAACGTGACCAATCCGCCGCAGGTGCCCGTGCAGACCGACGGGTCGGTCACCAACGAGGTGCTCCAGAACGAGAGCCTGAGCTTCGACACCACCGCCATCGGCGAGCCGCATTGGATCAAGATCTCGTACTTCCCCAACTGGCACGTCAAAGGGGCGGAAGGTCCTTATCTGGTGTCGCCGTCCTTCATGATGGTGATCCCGACGCAAACCCATGTGACGCTCTACTATGGTCGCACCGCCGCCAACAACGTCGGGCAGACGCTCGAGGTGATCGGTTGGCTGGTGCTTGCCGGGATATCGGCTTGGCGGTTCGTGATCTGGCGCCGCACCCGCAGGGCGCGGCGCGCGGCCCCTCTTGCCGTCGCGCCCGGCGGGACAGTCGGTTTTGGCGGCCTATATCCGCCCGGCGGCCCCACCTCACCGAGCGATGACGGCCGCTCCACCCCGGCAGAGGTGGCCGTTCCGGACGAGACGGAATACTCGGATTGGGTCGGACAGTGGCCGGATCCGGACCCGGTGGCGGGGAAACCGGCTGAACCGACGTCCCCTGAGGCGATCACCCCGGGCACCGCCGACGCCTCGCCCCCGCTTAGCGGTGAATGATCCTGCCCAATAGCGGCTGTTCGATATCGATGGCTCGCTCCGGGCACAACTCCTGGCAGCAATAGCAGCGGATGCACAGGTCGTAGTCGTGGACCGGCGGCTTCTTCTGGGCACGTGCGGCCGGCGAAGCGAACTCCACGGCCTTTGGGTCGACTGGGCATACGGCCACACAGGTACCGCAGGCGGTGCAGAGGTCGTGATCGATGGCAGGCCTCGGCACCAGCCGGTTCCTGAAGAACCTGCTCAGCGGTCCCGTAACGGCCTTCGCGGGGCCCGTTGTGGATCCTGGCTTGCGGTTGACCACGAAGCCTGGGTCGGTGAACGAGTCCACGGGGTCTCCCAAGATCTCCACGTCCGACGCGCTCCCCAGGCCGAACTCCTCGCCATAAGTGATCGTTGGCACCAGGGATGGGTCGAGGGCGATCATACGGCAGGCGACCGCGTCTAGGGCGACCGGATCGTCAGAAAAGAGGAGTGCGTGCATGGGCCGGGGGTCACCGCCGCGAGGCCCGTTGCCCTGCATGGCGACGATGGCGTCCATGGCGTACAGGCGGGGCCGGAGGAGCCGGTTGAGGTCAACGATCGCCTCCGCCAGGCGCTCCGCGGTGCCCATGCGCACGTGGAATTCGCCTTTCAGCAGACCGGGAACGCATCCGAAGGTGTTCTTGACCGCGCCGGTCATGCGGGTAAGCCCATGTGTCTTTAGCTTGCAGACGGAGACAAGCCCGTCCGCGTCGAGGACGCTCGCAGCCACGGTGAACTGCTTCATGAGATGCCCGTCGGGAAAAGAGACCGTGCGCGCAACAGTGAAATCGGCTTCCGCAATGCCGAGTTCGTCGGCGACGGCGGCCAGTCCGGCCTTGCGAGCTACCCCGGTGGCACGTCCGAAACCTGGGGAGTCTCCCCAGCTCAGCCGGGCGCCTGCCGCGGCAAGGAGCATGGCCGTTGCGCGAAACACGGACGGGTGAGGGCTCACCAGGTCTTCCGGCGTGCTGGAAGCGAGCAGATTAGGCTTGAGGATGATGTGCTCGCCCGGGCGCACGAAACGACCCGCTCCGCCAAGTAGGTCGAGTCCGCGAGTGGTGGCTTGGAGCACCGCGGCGTCATCGTAGTCTTCGCAGCGGATGAGCGCGACCTGCGCCTTGCCCGGCGCGACCTCGGAGGCCAGGCCCGGCGCGGTCATATACCGGGCGCCTTTATCAGATAGCTCTTCTCTATTGCCATGCCGGCTACTCCTTGGGCGCTTCCCGCTCCACTTCGATGCTGCAGTTGGTCACGAGGGCCGCGATGGCGCCCACTGCCACCAACATCGGGGCCAGCACGACGCTGGCAACGCCAATTGTAAGCGGAAACTCCACGATTACTCGATCGTCCTGGCGGATCGTGATGTGCCGGACGTTGCCCTCACGCACGAGCTCGCGGACCTTGTCGAGCAATTGCCCACCGTCGACGCGGATAGTCTCTTTCCAGGTTTTTGGTCCTTCAGTCACTTCGGCTCCTTTCGGTGTATCGTGCCGGTCGCCAGCTCTCGCTGTCAGGTCCGGCTTGACGTGGCGACGACCCAGACCCGGCGGGTCCTCGGGCCGTCGAATTCAGCGAGATAGATGCTCTGCCAAGTGCCCAGGCGCAGGCGCCCGTTCTCGACTGCGACGGCCACGTGGCTGCCCATGAGCGAGGCCTTGATATGCGCGTCGGAGTTGCCTTCCGAATGACGATACCCGGCGTTGCGGGGAACGAGCCGCGCCAGGCTGTCGATAAGGTCTTGAGCCACATCCGGGTCGGCGCCTTCGTTGATGGTGATCCCGGCCGTCGTGTGGGGCACGAACACGGTGACGATGCCGGTGAAAGCCTCACCGAAGCTGGGCAGCGCCGCGACCACCCGCTCGGTGATGTCCACGAAGATCTCGCGGGCCGGAGTGGATGCGGAGAACTCGATCAAAATCTTGAGGTGGAGGTAAGGGGACTCGAACCCCTGGCCTTCGCATTGCGAACGCGACGCTCTCCCAACTGAGCTATACCCCCAATGGTCAACGCATAGCCGGGTATTTATAGCACAACCGGGCGCCACCATCACCCCTGCTGCGCCACCATCATCCCTGCTCCAGCTGCGTATTCACGATTCTTTCGCAGGGACGATGGTGGCGCTGGCGACCGTCTCTCTCCAAACTGGCGGCCGTGCAACGGCCTCGCCTTTGCATGGGCCTCAGGCCCTCCGGGCTCCGCCGTTCCCTTGTCGGAGTCGCCGCCCGGCGCGCCACAAGCAGAAGGCCCACCCGGCTATTGCCGGGTGGGCCTTCTCGTCTTCTGCCAAGCGGGCCGAGCGCGACAAGGCGCCTGCTAGGAGCCTCCTACTCGGCCGTCTTTTGTTGATTCTTCAGGAAAGGCTCTAACAGATCGATGGGGATCGGGAAGAGGATGGTCGAGTTCTTCTCGGTGGCGATCTCGGCCAGGGTCTGCAGATACCGCAGTTGGATAGCCGCCGGGTTCCTGGCGAGGACCTCCGCGGCCTGCGACAGTTTCTCCGAAGCCTGGAACTCGCCCTCAGCGGCGATGACTTTCGCCCGGCGTTCCCGCTCGGCTTCCGCCTGCCGCGCCATGGCGCGTTGCATCCCAGTGGGGATCTCCACGTCCTTGATCTCTACTACGCTCACCTTGATGCCCCAGGGCTCGGTCTGCTCGTCGATGATCTCCTGCAGGCGGGCGTTCAGCTTGTCGCGCTCGGTGAGCAGGTGGTCGAGGTCGGACTGCCCGAGGACGCTCCGCAGGGTGGTCTGGGCGATCTGCGATGTGGCGGAGATGTAGTTCTGCACCTCGACGACCGCTCTCGATGGGTCGACGACCCGGAAATAGGCCACAGCATTGACCTTGGCCGGCACGTTGTCCTTTGTGATGACTTCCTGGGCCGGCACCTCGAAGGTGAGCGTGCGCAAGTCGACGCGCACCACCCTGTCCACGATCGGGATGATGACGAAAAGGCCGGGACCCTTGGGGTTGCCCAAGCGCCCCAGACGGAAGATCACCCCTCTCTGGTATTCCGGGAAAACCTTGATGGCCGATGACAGGATGATGATCAGGATGATCACCACTATCACGATCACCGCGATGATTGCTGCCATACCCACTCCTCCCGTTGCTAGGGTGTCGCCACCGGCTCGATCTGCCGCTTTACTATCAGCGTGAGCCCTTCGATATCTACTACCTCGATCGGCTCGTCTTTAAGCAGTTCCCCTTCTTCGGCCTTTGCCCTCCAGAGCTCCCCGTTCACCTTCACCTGGCCGAGAGGTTCGAGAGGGGATCGCACCACTCCTTTCGCACCGATCAGGCTGCTCAACCCCGTGCTGTGAGGCCTGCGCATGGCGAGGGCAATCTTCCTCACCACCACAACGAAGAACAGCAGGGCGACGATCGCCACGACGAGGAGGACCGGCCAGCTCACCCTCACCGCTCCGGAGGGCGAGTTGAACAGGAACAGCCCGCCCAAGACCAGCGAGATGGTGCCAAACACCCCCAGCAGCCCATGGCTGGTGATCTTGACCTCCGCCACGTAAAGGATAAGCGCAAGCACGATAAGCGTTACCCCTATCCAATTCACCGACAAGATCGAAAGGGCGTAGGCGGCTAGGACCAGGGCGATGACTCCGGCGATGGCAGACAGGTGGAGCCCCGGATGGATGAATCCGAAGACGAGCCCGATCAGCCCCAACATAACGAGAATGTACGCGAGGTCCGGGTTGACGACGGCATGGAGGAAACTCTCCCACCAGCCGATGCTCACCTGGTTGATGGGCAAGCCAGCGAGGTGCAGCACGATGCCCTTGGGCTTGGTCGTGTAGCCGTCGAGCGCTTTGAGCAGCGAGGTGAGGTCCGGCGCGACCACGTCCACGACGTTCTGGGCTTTGGCGTCTTCGGCCGTAAGCGACACCGACTGGGTGACCGCCTGCGCGGCCCAGGTGGCGTTGCGGCCGTGCGTGGTGGCCAAGCCGGTTATGTACGCGACGGCGTCGTTGGTCACCTTGGTCTGCTCCACGTCGTCGAACGAGCCCGAGAGTGCCACGGGATGAGCGGCCCCCAGGTTGGTCTGCGGGGCCATGGCCGCGACATCGGAGCCCATGAGGATGTAGGTGCCGGCTGAGGCGGCGCGCGCGCCTTGTGGATACACGTAGAAGATGATCGCGATCGGCGACGACAGCTCGGCCTGGATGATCTCGCGCATGGAACTGTCAAGACCGCCGGGAGTGTCGATCTCCACCACCAGGGCCGCGGCTCCGGCGTCGGAGGCGCGAGTCATGGTCTTGGTGAGGTAGTCGCCGAGGGCAGGGTCGATGATGCCGCTGACTCTGGTCACCCAGACCGACGGCGTGCTGCCCTGCGGCGCCGCCGCGGCGGTCGCCGGGCCGAGTGCTGGGAAGGCCCCAGCCGCAAAGGCCGCCAATAGTCCTACGACGAGCCCGAGCAGGACTATTGTAGCGGCGACGCGGGCGGGCACTTTCCGCCGTCGGACCTGGCGTGGCGCTGTGCCGGTCTGGCCGCTCATGCCGATGGGGGGCGGATCCAGGTCGCCGCCGTAGGAGCCGGGTTGTTGCGGAAGAACCTTCCGAGTGCTGACTCGAGTTGGGCCACCACGGAAAGCAGTCCGCGCAGGTTGGCACGTAGGAGATAGAGGTCGCCTTCGCTCCGCACCCTCTCGAATCCGTTTGCCTCCAGGAAATCAAGATCGAAGAAATGGCATCGTTCATCGCGGCCATCGCCGCTCGCGGGCCGGGCGTATGCATAGACCTCGCCCGCCTCACGCTCTTTTAGGACGGCGAGAGCCTTGTGGAGTACGCGCCTCATTTCCTGGAAGGGAGCCTCAGGATCGGCCTGAAGGCAGAAGAGAAGCACGGACTGCTCCGGCAACGGGCCCAGCGGTAGTTCGCGCAGGCGCGGAATCGCGGGGACTGGGGCGTAGTGAATGGCCGCGCTAACGCCCGGAGCAGTGGGTGAGATCAGACCGGTGCTGCCCCAAGTGGGCTCAAGGGCGACCATCCATTGGCGACGCTCTTCCCGGGCGGTGGTCTCGTCAAGGGTGTGAGGGCCTCGGGTCTGCCACCACGCGCAGCACTGGCAACCCGCCGGGAGCAGGTCGATGCGGAAGGCACAAAGGGGGACGTATTCTCGCATCCACTAGCCCGTGAGCTGGTCGTCGACCTCCGGGGGCCCTTCGATCTCGTCAATGAACAGAGTCACCCCGCCAAGGTCGAGGTCCAGAAGCGCCTTCACGCGCGCTCGGACTGCCTCTTCCACCTTGCGGGCCAACTCGGGGATCACCACTGCCCAAGCCACCCGGACGTGCACCTCCACGTCCACTGTGCCCGGAGTGGGCTCGTGCACGACCACGCCTTTGGTGGTCGACTCGCGGCCCATGCCTGCGATCCCTTGCCATGCGGATGCATGGAGGCTCACTATCCCGGGCACCGACCGCGCGGCGGCGGCGACATAGGTCGCCACCACATCCGACGACAAGGAGGGTCGAGTCTCCTCGGCAAAGAGGGTCGGCGTCAACGGTACGTCTCCGGAAAAGCGCTCATCGTCAGACTGAGCCATCGGTGTCCCCTCGGTTCGCAGGGTCTCTCGCGCAGCGTTCTGCGGGGCAATCTCCTGGCGCAAGTTTATACCAATCGCCACAGCGTCGCCTCTGGTCTGGTGAGGAGTCTGAACGGGACGAAGCTGGTTCCGACGCCCCTGGAGACGACAAGAAGACCGTTCCCCCAGTTGTAGGTGCCGCCGAGATGCTCGCCGTCCTCTTCGTTCAGGGGGATCAGCCCCCGCAGACCGGGCACTCGTAGCTGCCCGCCGTGAGTATGTCCCGCAAAGGCGAGCGGGAAACGGTCCTGCAAAGGATCGTCCAGAGTAGGGGGCTCGTGGACGAGAAGGATCGGGAAGTCTCCCGCGGGGACCTTCGCGGCGCTGCCGGACTCCAGCAGCTCAAAGCCCCCGGTGAGATAGTCGGCGCCGCAAACGAGAAGGTTGGCGCCGCCACGTGGGAGCGGGCCGGAACTTGCGCGAGGGCACAGGCGGACGCAGCGGTCTCGGAGCAAGGTGATGCCGGCCTGCGCCCACAGTTCGGAGGTGTCGCGCGCGCGAGCCAATGGACCCTTTGCGATGCCGTATTCGTGGTTTCCGGTGACGGAGTAGGCGCCAAGAGTCGGTGAGAGCCTGGACAATTCGGCAAGATATCGTCCGCTAGAGCAGGGATCTCCGAGGATGTCTCCCGTGAGGAAGACGAGATCGGGCTCAAGTGGGATCGCCCAGGCGACTGCTCTCCGCAGGCTCACCAGATTGAGCCCAAAGTCTCCCGCGTGGACGTCGGAGAGGTGCAGCACACGCAAACCCGACCACTCGGGAGGGAAGCCCGGCACCACGAGCGTCTTTTCCCGGCACTCGATCCACTGTGCCTCGAACATCATGTACGCGGCCGCGGCTGCGCCGGCGGCCGCAACCCCCTTGAGCAGGCGTCTACCTCGCGGCCGTCTCGCTGGTGTGCTTGTGCGTCGACGTGTGTGTTCGGCATGTTCGGGAACACTATGGAGTGGCGTCTTGTTCAACGAATGTCATTCCTGCGATTGTCAGATGGCTGCGCCGTCAAGCTCGATGATAAGGTGGTTACCGCGAACATGACAGATATACTCGACAGACTCGAAGACCTCAGTGGGCTCCGCCGCCCTCTCACCGACCTCGAGCTTCGCTGGCTCCGGTGCGCTCGGAGCATGGCCCGAGCCGGAGGGGAAGCAGTTCGGCCGCTTATCGGCGGATGGGCGGGCCGCGAGATCCTGGGTCGCGGAGCTGGCGGCGACAGAACGATGGAGATCGATCGAGCGCCGGAAGCAGCTATCCACAGCGCCCTTGTTGCCGAGGCCCCTCTCGCCTACGAGCTGATCTCGGAAGAATCCGGCATCTCCGGCACTCCCGGCGCCCAATGGCGCGTGGTCGTCGATCCTTTGGACGGAAGCCTTAACGCCAAGCGCGGATTGGAGCCGTTCTGTGCCGCCATCGCAATGGCCGACGGCGGGACCCTGGCCGACGTGCAGGTAGCGTATATCGAGGACTACATGCGCGGCCACGCTTTCAGCGCGGTACGGGGAGCGGGACTGCCCGGTGTGACCCTCGACCAACGCCGATTCGACGAGCACCTGGTGGAGATAGTCCTCATGGAAGTCGGCCGGCCGGACAGACACCATTTCAGCTACGACGATCTCAGCTCCATGGGCGCCGTGAAGAGAAGTCGCGACATGCGCAT
>JADGPI010000306.1 GCA_017882525.1 Thermoleophilia bacterium | reverse complement strand
GGCCATGGGAAGAGCTGCTGGCCGAGGCTCGCGAGCGCGCCGACCACGGGCTTGCCTCGCTCGCGCCGGTCTATGGCTTCGACATCGACCCTCGGGCGATCGACGCCGCCCGAGCGAATGTCAGGCGTGCCGGACTGGTGGGGAAGATCCTGGTGGAAAGACGAGACCTGTCGTCGTTGACTCCGCCCGACGCGCCCCGGCCGGCCGTTGGCCTCGTCGTCGTCAATCCGCCCTACGGAAAGAGACTTGGCGAACAACAAGAGCTGGTGGGATTGTATGAGCAGCTGGGAGAGACCCTCAAGAGGTCGTTCTCCGGGTGGACCGCCGCTATCCTTACCGGCAATCCGGAGTTGGGCGCTAACCTGGGTTTGAGGGCGCGCCGGACAAACGTCTTCTACAACGGCTCGATCCTCTGCAAGCTCCTCACCTTCGATGTGGATCCGGTCCAATACGGGACGCAAGGTGCCCTCCGCGCAGCGGAGACCGTCTGCCGGAGCGCCCATGTCGCTCAGGCGGAGATTCCCGCGTACATCCCCGCACCTGTCCCGGCCGCCGAGCTCCGAGAGCCGGCCCCGACTTTCGCCCTGGATTTCGATGCAGCCGCGCCAGTCGCAGCCGCGCTCGGCTCCGGGGGCGAGATGTTCGCCAACCGACTGCGCAAGAACCTCAAGCATCTCCGCAGCTGGGCTGCTCGCGAGGACGTTCACTGCTTCCGAGTCTACGACGCGGACCTGCCTGAGTACGCGGTAGCGGTAGACATCTACGAGGACTGGGCGCACGTCCAAGAATACGCGCCACCCCGGACGGTCGACCCGGTGCACGCGCGGCGCAGGATCAAAGAGGTGATGGTGGCAGTGCCCGAGGTGCTGGGCATCCCGTCAGCGCGGGTGGTCCTCAAGGTGCGCCGCCAACAGCGGGGCGCCGAACAGTACCAGAAGGTCGACGAACGGGGAGAGTATGTCGAGGCGCGAGAGGGCGGCCTGCGTTTCTTGGTGAACCTCACCGACTATCTGGATACCGGCCTCTTTCTCGACCACCGGCTCACTCGCGCCCTGATCCGAGAGCTGGCGCCGGGGCGACGTTTCCTCAATCTCTTCGCCTACACGGGAACGGCAACGGTCTATGCAGCCGCAGGCGAAGCGGCGTCCACGACGACGGTCGATCTCTCGGCCAATTACCTCGAATGGGCCCGTCGCAACCTGGAGCTCAACAACCTAGACGGCCCTCAGCACCATCTCGTCCAGGCCGATTGCCTGGTCTGGCTGCGGGAGACCGCTGCGAAGATCCGGCGGGCCGCACCCCGGGGTGCCAATGTGCCGGTCACGAGCACATCAGCGACCCGCCTGACCTCCGCGCCCCTCCGCGCGACCACGGCCCGAGGCGGCCGGGCGCCGATGGGCACAGCGCCCGCCGACCTATACGACCTCATCCTGCTCGACGCGCCTACCTTTTCCAATTCCAAGCGCATGGAGGGCACCCTCGACCTGCAACGCGACCACGCGGACCTCATCGAAGCCACGGCCGCCCTCTTGTCGCCGGAGGGTATCCTTCTCTTCTCCACCAACTTCCGGCGCTTCAAGCTGGACCCAGCCCTTCTCGAGGTTTTTCGCGTGGACGACATCAGCAAGAAGACGCTGCCGCCAGATTTTGAGAGGAATCCCCGCATCCACAGTTGCTTTCGCATCATGCGGCGCGGCGCGGCCCCGCCGGCGCCCCCCGTAGCCAGGCAGACCGGATGGCGCAAGGAGCCCCATGCCCTCTAGGCCGTCGAACGCCCAGATCGTCCGACTGTTCGACCTGATCTCCGACTACCTGGCGCTGGACGGCGAGTCGCCTTACCCGCTGATGGCATACGAGAGAGCGTCCCGGACCCTGCGCGACTATCCGGTGTCCATCGCCGACTTGGCCTCCCGAGGCGGGCTGCGCGAGCTTCCGGGGATAGGTGAGGCCATCGAGACCAAGGTGCTCGAGTTCATTGCCACGGGCGAGGTCGCCAAGCTGGATGAGCTTCGCGCCAAATACCCGGAGGGATTGCTAGAGATCATGCACCTGCCTGGTGTGGGCCCCAAGACCGCCCGCCACCTATGGGAGGCGCTCGCAATCACCAACCTGGACGAACTCAAGCTGGCCTGCGAGCGGCACGCCTTGCGCGGGCTTCCGGGAATGGGCGAGAAGACAGAGACCAACATGCTTCGCGCGATCGCGACGTACGAGGCGCGATCCGGGCGCAGCCTCGCGGGGGCAGTGGAGCCCCAGGCGGCCAAGTTTGTCGAAGCGTTGCGCGCCATGCCCGCGGTGATCTCCGCGGACTACGCCGGCAGCCTCCGTCGCCGCAGGTCGACGATCCGCGATATCGACCTGGTAGTCGCCTCCGCCGACCCTTCCGCCGTCATGGACGCCTTCGCGGCGCTTCCCGAACTGGCCGGGACGAACGAACGCGGCGACACCAAGCTGACCGCCGTCACCCACACCGAACTGAACGTAGACCTGCGCATAGTGCCGGAGCCGTCCTACGGCAACCTGCTCCAGCATCTCACCGGCAGCGCCGGGCACAACGTAGCCCTGCGCGCGTACGCCCAGCGCCGCGGCCACAAGATCTGCGAATACAACGTCGAGCATGTGGCGAGCGGCCGCCAAATCACCTGCGCTACCGAGGCCGAAGTCTACGAACTCGTGGGCTTACGCTACATCCCTCCTGAGCTGCGCGAGAACCAGGGCGAGATCGAGGCTTCAGAAGAAGGGCTGCTCCCGGACCTCATCGAGCTCCCAGACGTGCGAGGCGACCTGCACGTCCACAGCGATTGGACGGACGGCCGTGCCACCATCGAAGACATGGCGTTGGGCGCTCTCGAGCACGGCCTGGAATACATGTGCTTCTGCGATCACTCACAATCCCTGGCCATGGCCAGAGGGCTGGGACCCGACCGCCTGGCCCAACAGATGGAGGTGATTCGCGAGCTGAACACCCGGCTGCCCGGGATCACCCTGTTGTGTGGGATCGAGGTGGATATCCTTGCCGATGGCCGTCTCGACTTGCCGGACGAGTCGCTGGCCCAGCTGGACTTCGTCACCGCCAGCATCCACTCCGCATTCAGTCAGCCGCGAGCGCAGATCATGAAACGGATGACAAACGCCATGCAGAATCCGTATGTCCGCTCCATCGGACACCCAACCGGCCGCCTGCTGGGACGCCGGGAACCCTACGATGTGGATCTGGACGAGCTCGCCCGGCTTGCCGCGGAGACAGGCACCTTCCTGGAGATCAACGCCTCCTACGACCGCCTCGACCTCTCCGGACCCGCGGTGCGGCGGGCTGTGGAGCTTGGCGCCAAGATCGTCATCTGCACCGACGCGCACTATCCCACGGATTTCGATAACCTGAAGTATGCGATCTGGGAAGGACGGCGCGGCTGGCTGGAGGCCAAAGACGTGGTGAACACCCGCCCGCTGTCGGAGTTCCGGGCGTATCGAAAAGCCTGATCTTGACGAGGGTCGCTCTTGACCCGAACTGGAAGAGAGAACGGATGCCTTCAACCAACTGGTCTGACAAGTGGAAAACGATGCTTTCCCTGCCCAACAATCAGCACGACTGGCTGCTGTACGGGCTATTCGTGGTTCTCCTGCTGGCCGCTGCCGGCCTAGCCGTCTTGGACTTGGGCTACGGCGTCACCTGGAGCGGCATTACGTGGCCGCTCCTGCTGGCTTTTGCGGTCTTCACGCTCACCCGGCGCAGCAACAGGTAGCGACATCCCGGGGCGCTGGGGCGGAAGCTGGCGCGGACCGGTGCCGCGCACCCGTCATCCGAGGATCGTGTATGCAGATTCCTTGTGCTGAGTCAGGTCGAGGCCTATCCGCTCCTCGTCTTCGGTCACGCGCAACCCAATGAGCTTATCCACAAGCTTGAGAAGTCCGAACGATAGAACGAACGAATACGCTGCGCTGACGAGGACGGCTACGAACTGCACAAGGAGCTGGTGGGCCCCCGAATGGAAAAGCCCATTGGCGCCGCGCGAATTTAGGGCCACACTGGCCCAGAGCCCAACGGCCAGCACTCCCCACACCCCGGCGATCCCGTGAATGCCGAACGCGTCAAGAGCATCGTCGTAACCAAGTTTGTTCTTGACAAGCATCACGCTGACGTAGCAGAGAGCCCCGGCGACGGCACCGATAGCGAGCGCGGCCATGGGGCTGACAAAGCCGGCGGCCGGGGTCACGGCGGCAAGTCCCGCGATCAGGCCGGAGAGAAGGCCCAAGGTCGTCGGCCGCTTGGCGAGAACCCAGTCGAGGAACACCCAGGAGATACCGCCGGCCATCGCAGCGAGCTGCGTCGTGACGAAGGCGAGTGTGGAGAGGCTGCCGGAACTGAGCGCGCTTCCCCCGTTGAAACCGAACCAGCCGAACCACAAGAGGGCGGCGCCCAGCACCACGAGTGCCAAGCTGTGCGGCGGACCAGTGTCCGGGTAGCCCCGGCGCCTGCCCACCACCAGCGCCGCCGCCAGTGACGACATGCCGGCGCTGATGTGCACCACGATGCCGCCGGCGAAGTCGAGGGCCCCGTAGGTCCGCAGGAATCCTCCGACCCCCCAGACCCAGTGCGCCAGGGGGTCGTAAACGAGGGTGGCCCACAAGATGGCAAACACCAGGAAGGCGCTGAAGCGCAGCCGTTCTGCGAACGCGCCCACGATCAGCGCGGGGGTGATGACGGCGAACATCATCTGGAACACCATGAAGAGCAGGTGCGGGATGGTGGGCGCGTACAAGGGGTTGGGAGCCAGGGTCACGTTGCGCAGTGCGACATAGGAGAGTCCGCCGATCACGCCACCGTGATCCGGGCCGAAAGCCAGGCTGTAGCCGAAAATAACCCACTGCAGGCCGATGATGCAGACCGCCATCAGGCACTGCATGAAGACCGAAAGGATATTCTTCCTGCGCACGAGGCCGCCATAGAAGAGCGCGAGACCGGGCGTCATCAGCATCACGAGGGCAGAGCTCATTACCATCCAGGCGGTGTCGCCGGAGTCGATCGTTCCCGCGCCGGTCGCTGGGCTCGACGACGAAGCCCAAGCCAGAGCTGGCCGAGCCAGGAGAAGGGCGGAAGCTGCAACCAGAAGCGCGAGAATCAGGATGAGACCCGGTCTAGAGAGAAGCCGGCTCGACCTGCGGTCCTCCGTGCGTTGCTGCCCGCGTTTCAAGAAACCCTCCCCCAATCCCCGTCTCGCCGCTGGCCTCGCTCGGCTCCGTTCGTCCGAGCGACCAAGGGTAGCAGGAGTCTCCCCATTTTCGGAAGACGACGTGGATAGGTCGGTGGCGTCGCAACTACTCTATGGCCGGTATCTCCTCCGGCCCGAACCCGCCCACCTTTTTCATCTCCGCATAGCGCTCGCACAGGTCACGGTACGCCTGCCGCACCGCTCGTTGCGCACCGCCCCCGTAGTTGACGCGCAAGTCCTCGAGGAAGCGCTCCTGGCCGGTCACCAGGTTGGAGCCCACAAGGAGGTTTTCCACGAACTCCCGGGCCACCGGCGTGACCAATGTCACCGACGCCCGCTCGATCACATCACTCTTCTTGTCCACGAGCACGGCAACAGTGAGCATCTGATAGACCTGGGCTGCCGCGGTCGCTTGCGGAAGCTTGGCGTAGCCGCATGCGACACATCGATCATTGCTCATCCGACCCCCTTCTTTGGGGTTGAGCTTTCAAGAATGAGACGAAGCGTATTGATTCTAAGACAGAAACCGCCGCCCAGGGTAGGGGCGGCATGGCCGCGGCCGGTGCACCCGCGCATGCGTAAGCCGCGAGCGCGTGCTCACGATCGC
>JADGPI010000305.1 GCA_017882525.1 Thermoleophilia bacterium | reverse complement strand
CACTCTGTGGCAGGACTGGATCACCAAGACCCGCGCAACAGCCGGGGTGACGATCCTATCCGGCATGGAGATCACGACCACCACCTCAGTCCCTGAGTCGACCACCACGACGGCTGTGGGTTCCTCCACGACCGCCGGTGGTTCGACAACCACTACCGTGCCTTCCCCGACGGAAACAACGGCCCCGGCGGCCACCACGGACACCACCGGAGCCCCCACGACATCCGGCGCGGTGACGACCGTGAGCGGCGCGACAACGACTGCAAAGTAGCCGGCGGAGTGGCCGGCTCGTGACCGGGCGGGGCAGCTCAGCTGCCCCGCCTTCTTCTGTGTTGCGGCTCCGCCAAGGCGACGCAGCAGGCCTGTCCGACCTCGGCATCGGCTAGTTGGCGGTCACCGTGTCCTCGCGAGTGATGGGCAGACCGCGCCTGCCGCACTCAGCTATGAAAGCGTCGCGGACGCTCCGGGGCAATTCCTCCGGGCATAAGATCCCCCGATCGGCGATCTTGCCCTCCACGATGAATTCCGCATAGATCGCCGCCGGCGTGCTCGTGCCGTAGGAGACACACGTGGCGCCTGGGATCAGCCCGTTCACCCATCTGATGTCCGGTGGGAAGATGTTGTAGCCGATGCTGGCCGGCTTGCCGTTCTTCTCGCCGATGCAGTCGACCGTGACGACGCCATAGTCAGTGATCTCTCCTGCC
Source organism: Thermoleophilia bacterium (assembly GCA_017882525.1). GTDB lineage: Bacteria > Actinomycetota > Thermoleophilia > RBG-16-64-13 > RBG-16-64-13 > Chersky-299. The sequence goes on along the minus strand of JADGPI010000305.1, from coordinate 3,552 downwards.
AGCGCCATCCTCGCCAACTCCTCGGCCGGCGGGTTCGGCGAGAGCGTGGCCACGTACACATCTATGGGCCGCACCGAAGTGCCGTCTTTGAGCATAACGGGCACCTTGCTCGTCATGCCCGAGCTCACGAACGCCAGGTCCGTGTCAAGGCCCTCTTCGGGGCCGCCCATCTTGAAGTCGACGTAGCGGAGCCCCTTGTCTCCATATTTCTTGGGGAGAAGACGTGGCAGCGTAGTCACCTCTTCATGATCGTGGCAAACGACCGCGCCGAGACCGAACGGCCGCGGAAACTGATAGTGCTCGCGCCGGCCGAAGATCTCCACGCGGGTGAAGCGCCCGTCCTCGAATAGGAGGGGCGGCTGGGCACAGTCCGTGTAATAGGTTTCCTGCGACCATACCTGAAGCGGCACCGGCGAGTCGAAGATCGCGTAGTCCTTGATACGGATCTCGAAGCATCTGTCGAGGTCCTCGTATCCGTTGGCGGCGAAGGTGTTGGTCACACCGGGGTCCATCCCCGTGCTGAGTAGAGCGAGGATGCCCGCGCGCCCAAAATCCCCGGCAAGAGTCATCTGTTCGAGGTATGCCTCGTCGATGGTCTTCGCGCGGGTCTGGCCGGAGGCCATGTCCATGTAGGCGGCGCCCGTCTTTAGGCACGCGCGCATGATGGACATGTTGTACTCGGGGATCACCGCGTTCAGTACCAACCCGGCGCCATCCGCCGCCCGAGCGACCGCTTCGGTATCAGACGCGTCGAGGCGCGTGGGCTGGGCTTTGCCGCTTCCCACTTGACCGGCAACGAACCTCGCCCGCGGCTCGTCGTAGTCCGCGAGCACGATCTGTTCGACGGTCGGATTGCGGCCCAGATTCCAGGTGAGAACCTGGCCCTGCATGCCGGCACCGACTATGAGAACTCTCACTTCCAGACTCCTCTCCCGTAACCATCCCCACGGCCGTGGTCGCCATTTGCGAGCGGCCCTCGTAACCGGCCTTGACACCCAACAATACCGCGTTCGCGGCGGGAATACCGGGCCTAACGAGGTTTCCCCCCGACCCCAGAGCGTAGCGAGGGCACCGTGATGAAAAACCGCGTGGCGGCTGTATTTACAGCCTCGCGACCCAGCGGTACGATGTTAGCGGATACGGCCTTCCAGATGATCGGAGCGATGCTGGGTTGGGCAGCAAGCTTCCTCAAATAGTACGCACGCGCCAGTCTCTTTGGTGCCCTTCTCCCACTTCACTGGGATCCTCAGAACGTATGCACGCCGCCGCTTGGTCGATGCGGTTCGGCGCCCCCTCTTGTGCGCACCTCTTCTCTCGTGATGTCGTCACCCCTTCGGTGACTATCGGTGGGCGCGGCTCTCGTGTGGCGGCTGGGCAGGGACCATCCGCCGCATGTCTTGAGCACGCGCTGGGTCGGCGTCGTTGGATCAGGAGGTGGAGTGGATATGGCTCAGCCAGAGGAGGACCGGACCACTGAAAGTGCCTTCGAGGATGAACGGGGCCGACGACGGTTCCTTCAACGGCACTTCGGGTCAGAGTACGAGCGTGTAACCGGCTTCGGCGAGATCGTTTACGAGCACGAGGACCGGGCCGCTCGGGTCTGGCTTGCCAGCAGCGTTTTTTGGTTCGTCGTGGTCACCACGTTCGGCCTTATCATCGCCACAGAACTCGTCGCTCCTGAAACCTTCGCCGGGCATTCGTGGCTCGTGTTCAGCCGGGTACGTCCCGTCCACGTGGAGGGAGTCGTGTACGCCTGGCTGACCATGATGTATTGGGGGGCTATCACCTATTTCACGCCCCGGCTGCTCGGCACCCGCAGTCTATGGAACGAGAAGCTGGGCGTCTACCTTGCCTATATCTACAACGTCGTGATCGCGGCCGGTTTCTTCGGGATCCTCACCGGAGCCTCCCAGGGCCGCGAGTGGGCCGAGTTCCCCTGGCCCGTCGACGTGGCCATCATCTGCATCTTCATCGCTCTCACCTTCAACACCCTGATGACGGTGAGCGTGCGCCGGGTGAGACCGCTCTACGTGAGCATGTGGTGGGCGATCGCCGCGCCCATCTGGGTCACATGCTCCATCTTCATAGAGAACGTGGTCTGGCGCCCGGGAGCCATCTGGAGCAACCCGTCGGGAGCCCTGCAAAACGGCATCCACGACGCCATGATCAACTGGTGGGGTAACCACAACCTGTTCGGATTGTGGCTCACGCCCATCCTGGTGGCTGTCACGTACTATTTCGTGCCGAGGATCACCAACACCCCGCTCTACAGTCACACTCTTTCGCTGATCTCGTTTTGGGGCTTGATCTTCGTCTACGCGGCGGTGGGCGATCACCATATCCTGCAGAGTCCGACGCCGGGCTGGCTGAAGACGGTGGCGTCGGTCAACAGCGTGGCCATCCTTATCCCAGCCTTCGCCTTTTTCACGAACATCTTCCTGACCATGCGAGGTCAGTGGAATCGGTTCTTCACCAACTTGCCCTTGCGATTCGTATTAACCGGATTCATCTTCTATATCTTGGTCAACCTGCAAGGCGCGCTGATGGCAGTCCAGCCATTCAACATCTACATCCATTTCACATACTTCATCATCGGTCACTCACACCTGGCGCTCCTTGGCGGGTTTACGATCCTGGGGATGGGGGTCCTCTACTACGTCATCCCACACGTGTTCAACAAACCGGTCTATTCGACGGGCCTGGCCGAACTGCAGTACTGGCTCATCACGTTCGGCTTCCTCCTCTTCTTCACGGCGGTGACCGTGGCAGCGTTCGTACAAGGCCAGGGCTGGCTGACCGGACAGCCGGAGGTGAACCTTCTTCCCAGCCTTAGGATCTGGAACATCGTCCGGGCGTTGTCTGGGGGAATGATCTATGCGGCCGCCTGGATCCAGATCTATAACCTCGTGCGCACGTACGTCAGCAACACCAGCTCCAAAAGGCGCCGGCATGCGCTTGAAGACAACAAGTCTTCCCTGCTGGAGGTCCAGCCGGACACCGTCGTCTCAGGGGGGAGGTGAGAGATGCCCAACTTGAGCAAATGGCTGCCGACCTACCAGAGTTTCCCTCAAGGCTGGGCTCCTCACCCCCGGAAACGGATGCTGATGACGCCTCTCCTGGTCTTCCTGGGAGGCATATTCGCGTTCGCGGTGCCCACCCTGGTGGCGGCGTTCTTCCAACTGATGTTCTTCTCGCCCCCGGTATCGAATAACTGGGCTCCGCTCACCGCGTCGGCGGACGCGGGCCGGAAAGTGTTCGTGGCAAACGGCTGCATCTATTGCCATAGCGGCTACACCCGGCCTCAGGACGTCCGGCAAGGCGTCATGTACCTATATCCGCGCATCTCCCTGCCGGGAGACTTCGTCACCGACGATTCAAGCCCCAACGTGTTCGGCACCGCGCGCATCGGCCCGGACTTGAGTCAGGAAAGCGGCTTCCACCCGGACGACTGGGAGAGGGCGCACTTCAGCGACCCACGCTTCGTGGAGCCCATGTCGATCATGCCACGCTTCATCTTCTTGTCGGACAAGCAGGTAGACGACCTGTCTACGT
>JADGPI010000304.1 GCA_017882525.1 Thermoleophilia bacterium | reverse complement strand
CAAGCTCCCATATGTTTGCCATGCAACGGACTTTGATGGACATGGGCCACCACCCCTGGGTGTCTCTCTTCTCTCGGGGACACTGCCGCCGCGGCCGCGTCTGGTTCTAGCCAGCTATCGAACTCAGCCCTAGTTCGGCCAACTTGGCCTTGGACGGAATACCATCAGGCCATCCTCGTTCGCGATAATACTCCCCCACCATTTCATCAAAGGGAATCGTGACACCTGCGGCACCACCCTCGGTGTGTGCGGTGAAGAATCGCCGCGGCAGCACATAGTCTCTGGTCGGCACGACTCCGTGCTTGAGATTGAACATCTGCATAAGGTTGACGATGCGTTCACCGGTCTGAACAAGCTCGATTGGCTTCAGGTCCCACCCGGTCACGGCGTTCAGAAGGTCCGTAAGCATCGTGAAATCCAGGCCGGCGAACTCGTAGAAGAAGCAGACGACGGCCGAGTTGCAGACCGCCATCCGATCCTGGAACTTCATTTGGGCAAGGCCCTTGTATTCTGAGCTGTGAGGCGGCAGGGGGTTGCACAACTCGTCTCTTCCGGTCTCCGGAAACGTGACGCCCACCTCGATGGCCTCGGGGAACCCGTGGAGGTGGCTTGCCCCCTTCATCGAGGTGGCCGTTTCGACCGCCATGGACAAGAAGGCCCTCGGATCGTGTGCCGGGACAGCGGCGCCACAGACGTGCAGCGCCGCGTCGGGGACCCCCAGTTCCTCTCCCGCCGGCCGCAGACCCTCGCCGAGAAGATGCGGGATCCGGCCCTCACGTTTCGCGACCTTCTCCAGGAGGGCGATCATGGCGTCGCCATCACCCCACTTGAGCTCGATCCCACCGAGGTCTTCCTTGGTGATCGCGCCGCGCTCGTAGGCTTCCATCGCGAAGGCGCAGACGCCCCCGAAGTCGATCGTGTCGATGCTATACCGGTTGCAGAGTTCGTTGGCCTTGTTGATGGCCAGGAGGTTGTCGACAAGCAGGTCGGAGCCCATCATGCCCAGGGTCTCATACTCAGGCCCGTAGCTGTCCATGGCATAAGCGCCGTCTTCAACGGTGACTCGCCTGTGGCAGCCCATGATGCAGTTGGAGCATGCATCCGGCTTCGGCTTCAGGACGGGAATGAAGTCAAGCCCCTCGCCCGCCCCCAGCTTGCGGGCCCCCTCCTGCCAGCGGTCCTGCAGGAAGTTCTTCATGGCAAGGAGCCCGTTTTCCTCGCGAGGCGCGACCGCCATCGCCTGGCCAAGCTCGCGGTTCGCCTTCGCAAAATCGGCGTTCTTGGCGCGTTCGTTGTACTCCTTCTTGAGTGCCTTGAGCACGTCGGGGCGAGCGATCGGCACGTTCTTCGTTCCTCGAAGAGCGAGCGCCTTGAGGTTCTTGGAGCCCATGACGGCTCCCATGCCGGTACGACCAGCGCAGCCATGCCCGTGATTACAGATGACCCCGGCGTAGCGGACGAGGTTCTCTCCCCCGGCTCCGATGGGGGCGACTTGGACCTTCGGATCGTTCAACTCGACTGCGATCGCATCTTCGGTCTCATAGGCGTCCGTCTTGCCCCAGAGATGCGAGGCATCGCGGATCTCCACCTGTCCGTCGTGGACGAACAGGTAGACGGGCTTGGCGGCCTTGCCCTTGACCACGATAGCGTCGAATCCGGTCTTCTTGAGCTCCTCGGCGTTGTAGCCGCCCGCAGTGGACTCCCCGAATATGCCGGTCAGTGGAGACTTTGCACAGATCGTGAACCGCCCGCTGCCCAGGACCTTGCTCCCGCCCTGAAGGGGGCCTGTGGCAAACACCAGGACGTTGTCCGGACCGAGCGGGTCTGCACCGGCTGGAATCTGTTCGTAGAGGATCGTCGCGGCCAGGCCCGTTCCACCGAGGAAGTCACGCCTCAACGCCTCTGGAATCGGCAGTATCTTGCTTGCCCCTTCGGTGAGATCCACCTCGACCAGCTGTCCCCAAAATCCACTCATCCTCTCCTCCTGACACGTTCGGTGAACTCACAGTCCCTGATAGGTCTCCGCAAGAATCCTCGGCACACGATCGCAGATGACCACCCCAGGTTCAATCGAGACTCATTTGGCTGAGTCCGGCCTCTTCAGCCGGGACCTGCTCACAGTAGAGGCTATCCTCCAACTCCGCCGGAGGGATACATCCGATGGGTCCCAGCAGCCGGCGCGACGCAGTTCCGGTTCTCCTTTTCGGGCTCCTTCACACGAACTCGACAGCTCGCGAAGGCAGGACCTTGCCTGGGTTGCACAGGTCGGCCGGATCAAACACTTCCTTCAGCCATTCCTGCGCACGCAAGTCATTCTCGGTGAAGAGCATGCTCATCGCCTCCACCTTCTCAATGCCAACACCGTGCTCCCCACTTATCGTGCCGCCCAGCGCCACACATGCTGCGAGAATCTCCATGGCTGCTTTCATGGCCCGCTCTTGGTCCGCCTTCACCCGGCTGTCGAACAACACGAACGGATGGAGATTCCCGTCACCAGCGTGAGCTACGTTCGCGATCTTGAGATTGTGTTTGTCCCCGATCTCTTGGACTCTGCGCAGGGCGTCGGGGATTTTTGTACGAGGTACCGTGCCATCGATGAGCAAGAAGCTCGGGGCCAGGCGGGCGACAGCGGCAACTGCGCCTTTGCGTCCTTTCCAAAGAGCGGCCCGTTCATCTTCGCAACTCGCCACTCGGACCTCGCGGGCGTAGTTACGCCCGCACATTGCGCGCACGTCGGCGGCCATGTCTTCCAAACCATCAAGGAGCCCGTCCAGCTCAATGAGGAGTACTGCCGCAGCGTCTCTGGGAAACCCCAGAGCTTCTGAATCCTCAACCGCTTGGATTGCGAGGTTGTCCATCATTTCGAGAGTCGCGGGCACCATGCCAGCGGCCACTATTGCAGAAACCGTCTTGGCCGCGTCGTCAATGCTGTCGTAGATCGCCAGCAACGTCTTGACGGCTTCGGCCTTTCGCAGGATCCGGAGTGCAGCCTTGGTGCAGATCCCAAAACTGCCCTCGCTCCCAACGAAAGCACCTAGTAGATCGAATCCAGGCAGATCGAGAGCTTTCCCTCCTAGCCAAACCACTTCGCCGTCAGGGAGTACGACTTCTGCCCCAACGACATGGTTGAGCGTGACCCCATACTTGAAGCAGTGAGGACCGCCGGCATTCTCCGCGATGTTGCCCCCGATGGAAGACGCTTTGCCGCTCGACGGATCAGGAGCGTAGTAGTAGCCAAGAGGGTCGAGAATGGCCGAGATCTCCAGATTGTAGATGCCGGGCTCCACGATCATTCGCTCATTGGCTGTGTCTATCTCCACAACTCGTCTCATGCGAGCCATTTCGATGACCAGCCCCCCTCTCAGCGCAATCGTGCCGCCCGTCAGGTTGGTAGCGCAGCCGCGGGGCACAAAAGGTATGTTCTCGCGATGGGCGAGTCTCACCACTGACGCAACTTCGTCCGTCGACTCCACGAAGACCACGGCGTCAGGGAGCGACCTCTCCACGTAACCATCGTATTCGTAGGTCTGAAGATCGGCCCTCTTCCAGAGCACGTCTTCGGTGCCGACGATCTCTTTCAACTCGTCAAGTAGCCCGTCTGAGAGCACATCGACTCCTTGCGCCTAGGCCTCACACTCCGCACGCTCCAACAATCATAGCTCCACATGTCGGACAGCGCTACGATGACCAAACAGCGTCCCCGGCGGCCGGTACGCAGATCCGGACGGTGAGCCGCACCGGGCCGCCGACCGCCCGACGCCAAGACGCCTCACCTGCCTCACCCCCCTCCGGGACGGCGCGCAAAGGTTCGTCACCAGGCTCGTGCTTACGCCGTCTGGGCGCCGCGGGCTGCCCGCGAGCCTGGGTGCCACGCCGTCGCAAGGCGTTTCGAGGGAGTCCTATGAGCGAGCGGCATCGTGAGTCGACGACAAGGAGGAGCCGGCGACCCTCAGGGCCGCGATGCCCACAGGCACGTACCGCTGGTCCGTAAGGGCGACAGACGCCGCGGGCAACCCGCAGTCCTCCACGGGCGGCAAAAGGCTCGTCGTCAATCGCGACGCCGCCGGCGCGCCCAGAAGGCGCGCCGGCGGCGTCGCGGTAGCCCTCTCTCCGCGTGCAGAGGGAAACGTGCTGTATCAATACGGGCTGGTCGTCGACCCGGTGCCGTAGGGATCCGCGGTCTGGGCCGGCTGCGGCAGCGTACCGGCCTTGATCTGCTCCATGACCCGGACGGCCGTGTTGATCGGCACGGCGAACCCGATACCTTCGTTGCCGCCGGACTGCGAGTCGATCTGCTCGTTGATGCCGATGACCTGCCCGGTGGCGTCGATCAGGGGACCGCCGGAGTTGCCGGGGTTGATGGCGGCGTCGGTCTGGATGCCGCCGCTGATGGTGACGCCGCTCGGCGACTGCAGGTCGCGGTTGGTGGCCGACACGACGCCTGAGGAGAGCGAGAAGTCGAGACCGAGCGGATTGCCGATGGCCACGACCTGCTCGCCCACGGTGACCTTGGAGGAGTCGCCCAGAGTGATGGGCACCAACCCAGGCGTCCGGCT
>JADGPI010000303.1 GCA_017882525.1 Thermoleophilia bacterium | reverse complement strand
TCAGCTTCCACAATGCGCGCCCAAAGGCGCTTACTGATGTCTGGCGTGCTCTCCGAGAGTGACTCGGCGGTTGATGAACTAGTGTCGGTGCGTGAACACGATTGGTTGGTAGAATGTCGACTGAGAGAGAGGCTTACCGTGGTCGCTAGCAATCGCCCGGCGGTGGCCCGTCAGGTCAAGGATGTCGCTGACCGCGTGGGTGCGGCGGCTGTACTGATTGTTTTATCGCCCCTTTTGGGCGCTATCTCGATTTGGATCTGGGTGACGGAGGGCCGTCCCGTCTTCTTCGCGCAGCAGCGGGCCGGCCTCAATGGGAATCCGTTCCAGATGTGGAAGTTCCGTACGATGGTAAACGACGCCATCGGCGTCGGCCAGCGTTTGGGGCTCACCGAAGACCCATTTGGCATCGTGGAGGAAGACCCTCGCGTTACGCGTTCGGGCAGGTTCATGCGGCGCACGAGCCTAGATGAGCTGCCGCAGCTGCTCAACGTCGTGCTGGGGGAGATGAGCCTGGTCGGGCCGCGACCAGATGTCCTTTCGCAGGTAGCGGGCTACGGCTCCGAGCGCATTCGACTCGATGTGAAGCCGGGCATCACCGGCTGGGCACAGGTCAATGGGCGGGAGCAGTTGACCTGGCCGGAGCGTTTTGAGCTCGACCGATGGTACGTAGACAACTGGTCTCTGCGGCTCGACTGGAAGATTCTTTGGATGACGGTCGCAACGTTTGGATTTCACGATTCCCCTCCTGTGACCGATGACTTCAACATACGCCGGCGGCGAGGGGCCGACGGTGAGTGAAGATGGCGACATTAGCGTCCGGTGGGAAGTTGGGTCGGAGTTCCATTGGGACGAGGAAGCATTCGTACAGGCCGGTGCCGGCTTGCCTTCTTGGCTGCCAACACCTCACGCCATGTTCACCTCAGGGTGCGGGGCATTAATATCGCTGGTAACCCAGTTCCACGGCCATCCGCGACTCCATCTGCCTTCGTTCTTCTGCATGGACGTGGTGGAAGCACTGGCGTCATTTGTCGATCTTGCGTGGTACCGCGAGCTGCCCGACGGCCAAGGGCCGCACCTTGACACCTTGGACGCGGCGGCAGGCGATGTTGTGCTCGCGGTCAATCTCTTCGGTCGAGGTCATCGGGAGCCATGGGATCTTTGGTCGTGTGAGCATCCACTCGTCACGGTCATCGAGGATCACACACATGACCCTCTCTCCGGGTGGGCGCGAACTAGCCATGCGTCGTACTGCATGGCTTCACTGCGCAAGACGTTGCCTGTGCCTGACGGTGCGATCCTGTGGTCTCCCCGCGGCGAAGAACTTCCTGCGGCCACTCACGGGGAGAACGAGGGCGCTTGGTTGAAGCTCAGCGCGATGGTGCTGAAGGCAGCGTGGCTGTCGGGCAAGGATGTGTCAAGATCTGAGTTCCGGTCCTTGCAGAAGGCCGGTGAGGCCGCCTTGTTAGGCAGCATGACAGAGCCGACCGCCCTTACGCGAGTCGTTCTCCCGCTTCTCGACGTGTGGCGACTGCGCTCGGTCCGGGCGGACAATGTCCGGGTTCTAACTGAGTCGCTGCTGCGGCACGTCGACGGCGAGTGGAGTCCCCTCACCTACGGCGCTCCTGGTGCTGTTCCCTTCAACGTCCAACTGCTTTGCGCTTCTGAAACTACCCGGGATTCGCTGATGGCTCACCTGGCGCGGAACCGGATCTTCGCGTCGGTGCACTGGCGGCAACCGAAGAGTGGCATTTCCAGCGGCGACGACGCGGCCATCGAATGCGCGTCACGCATGCTGACAATTCCGGTCGACCACAGATACCACGAGGCGGACCTACAGCGCGTCGTCGAGGCCTTGGGGCGCTCTTCGCTTCCGGGGCTCTAGCGGCATCGGTTGTCTCTTTGATGCAGTCGCCCAGCCGAAATCTCCCTGGGTGGGGCGGCTATGAAGGCGCATCAGATTCAACCACGGTGCAAGCCTCGTACAGCGCCCAACGTGTGTTCTTCGACAGCCGACGCAGCATGGGGCTTTCGTCTAAGACTTCCCGGTGTACCGGGTTGTAGTAAGCCAGGTAGAAGGGCCTAGGGGAGCGCCTCAGTGACCGTTCCATATTCTTGACGACGTCCCTCAGCGTGCTCTCTCCGAAGGGATTGAACATGAACGCGATGGTTGGTCCTGGTGGCAATTCGTAGTCTGCGGCGTCATGCTGCACCACGTCGATGACACGCTCATGGCGCGGAGGCTCGGCGAGGTATGTTCGGACGTTGTCCCGCGCAATGTCCACGAGCCTGGGGTCAAGCTCCACTCCTATGACTGGCTGGAATCCATGGTCAGAGGCGAGCAAGAGCGTTAGCCCCTTCCCGCAACCGATATCAACGAATGTGAAGTCGGCCGCGACGGCGATGGGCAAGGAACTTAGGAGCCGGAGGAAGTGATGAGCGGGTGTGGGGCCGTAGGCGATGCTGTCGCGATAGGTTGCAGCGGCTATGACCTCTGGGTCTAGGGGCTCGTTGGCCGGGCCGCTCGGTTCGCCTCGGGTCCTCACACCAAGGCGGCGGTCGAGGCGGATTTGACGAAGAATCGATACTGGCCGAAAAGTGACATCGGCTATCCACCTCGCGGCTTGTCCGGAGGCGGCGGGTAAGCCGTCCTCCCGGCGGGCCCGACCTACTGCCCCACTGAAGTTGAGCCATTTCGCCTTTACACGGTCCGCTCGATCGAGGCTCGTTAACGGCTTCATGTAACTCCCTTGACCGCCATGCAACTCCATAGGTGGCGACAAGGGTAGAAGTTACAGGAGTTCAGGTAAAAACGCATGGTCGGGCATGGTCAGGGCTGGTTGAATCACTGCCACCCTTTGAAGCCGGGTCACACGGCTCACACGTATCCATTCAGGGGAGTCCTTGATCCCAGACCGCTTGCAGGTCGCGCATCAGGTGCGCGCAGCACAGCTGGACCCCGGTCACCTTCCCGCCCCGGCCGGGGTCGCTGTGCTTGGGGGTGTAGAAGTCGCAGCGGGCGCAGGCCATCCGGTGTTGGCACTGCTCGAAGAAGCTGTAGCTGCACTCGCCGTGCCCGAGGTCGTAGTGCTGCCACGGCTGCCCATCTGCGGCGCCGCCGGAGGTGACGGCGTCGCGG
>JADGPI010000302.1 GCA_017882525.1 Thermoleophilia bacterium | reverse complement strand
GTAAATAAGCTTAAAATGCTGCGGCGATCTCGCCGCACTTCAGCTTTCACACGCCGCCTCCGATAGGGAAGGTGACGTGACAACAAAGCTCGCCTATTAAGGAAGCCAGTTGGTGGACGGAAGTCTCGCATCTCTTCTGCCCTTTGTCGGCCCGTTGGTGGGCGCCGCCGTCCTCTCCTGGGTTCTCTCTTTCGGTGCTTGGCGCCGTCGCGACACGCCTGGAGCAAGATACTTCTCCATTATGCTCCTTGGCATCGGGCTCTGGTGCTTGCTCTACGCTCTGGAAGCGGCTATGGTCGGCATCACGCTGAAGACTGCCTTAGCCGGGGCTGAGTACCTGGGCATCGTCTCGGTCCCCGTCTTCTGGCTTTTGTTTGCTCTGCGCTATACCGGACTGGACAGTGTCCTCACCGGACGCCGGATTGCTCTACTTTTCGTTGTCCCTGCGATCACCCTGCTTCTGATCTCCACTAACCAGGTCCACGGCCTTATATGGAGCTCGGTCGGGCTGGGGCGGTCGGGTTCCTTCCCCGCTCTTCTCATACGCCACGGGCCCTTCTTCTGGGTTCACCTCGCCTATTCCTACACGCTCATCCTAGCCGGGGCGGTGATCCTGGTCCGCTCGGCCCTCCGTCACCCTAGCCACTATCGCGGGCAAGCGATCTTCATGATGATCGCAGTCGCCGCGCCTTGGATCGCCAACCTTCTGTATGCCATTGGTCTTTCGCCGGGTGCAAATTTCGACCCCACCCCGTTCGCCTTCGCGGTCACCGGGGGGATGCTTGCTTTCGCGCTATTCCGCTACCGGCTGCTCGACCTTTTTCTTGGTCTTAGGTCCCGAGCCAGGAGCGCGCTCGTCGAAACCATGCGCGACGGCGTCATCGTCCTTGACCCCGAAGGTCGGATCATCGACTTCAACCCGGCCGCATCTCTAATCTTAGGAAAGGCTGCGCCGGAGGCTCTCAAAGAGCGCATGGAAGAGATGCTGCGGGAGTGCGGGGAGTGCGGAGGAGAGTGTGCCCAGTCACCTGAGGTCCACTGCGAAGTCCGACTGGGCGAAGGAGAGGGCGAGCGCATCCTCGACATGCTCGCTTCCCCCTTGGGGGAGGCGGGGCTGGAAAGGACGGGGAGACTCGTCGTTCTTCGGGATATCACTGAGAGAAAGCAGGCCGAGCGGGCGGCTCTTGAGAGCGAGCGCCGCTACCGCACCTTGGTCGAGAGCGCGCATGATCTCATTTTCACCTTGGACAAAGACGGTCGCTTCACAAGTGTGAACGCGGCGGTGGAGAGGGTGACCGGCTACTCGAAAAGTGAGCTTCTTAAGCGGAGCGTCTCTGATCTCATCGGCGAGGCGGGGTCGGCCGGCGCCCGGGGCCTACCCTTCCTTGATGGGGGCGCAGATAGGCATGAGGCGCGCCTCAGAAGTAAGGACGAGAGGGAGATAACACTGGAGGCGAGCGTGCGGGGTGTCTACACGGGCGGGGAGCTCTCGGGATACGAATGCATTGCAAGAGACGTGACCGAGGCCCGGCAATGGGAGGAAGCCCTTAAGTTCCAGGCTCTACACGACAGCATAACCAACTTGCCGAACCGCATGTATTTCCACGAACGGGTGGCGGAGCTTATCGGCTCTCCCCAGCCCGGGCTTGAGTCCTTCGCCCTTTGTGTTCTTGACCTTGACCAGTTCAAAAACATAAACGACAATCTTGGTCACCAATCCGGAGACGTCCTTCTTGAGCTAGTCGCCCAACGTCTGGGAAGAGCGATTCGTGGAATCGATATCCTCGCACGGTTGGGTGGGGACGAGTTCGCTCTTGTCCTTGCCGTGGGTGACATGGAAGATGCCCGTCGGGTCGCCCACAGGGTCCTTGAGGTCTTCAAGAGCCCATTCAAAGTAGACGGCCGCGAGCTCGCCCTTTCCGCGAGTATGGGCGTCGCGCTCTTTCCGACCCACGGCTCCACCGTCGACACACTTCTCAGGTTTGCTGATATCGCCATGTATGCGGCCAAGCACGCCGGCGGAGCCCGCTCTGCCATCTACGAGCTGGACGGTGACCACCATTCCCCGGATCGACTCACGCTTCAGGCTGATCTTCACGCGGCTTTCGAGCGCGGGGAGCTCACCCTCTACTATCAACCCCTCGTCGACCTTCGCCGAGGAGGGGTGGCCTCGGTGGAAGCCCTGGTTCGCTGGGACCATCCTCGCCGCGGCCTTATCCTGCCCAGCGAGTTCCTCGATCTCCTCGAGCAGGACGGACTGGCTGATCGTCTGGCCAAGTGGGCGCTTGGGAAGGCCCTGGCCCAGTGCGGGCGCTGGCGGGCGCGCGGCCTCGAGACCGGGGTCTCTGTCAACCTCTCAGCCCGCAATCTAGACGACCCGGATCTTCCCGAGCTCGTAAGTAGCCTCCTGTCGCAGCACAAGTGCTCTGCGGACTGGCTGACAGTAGAGCTCACTGAGGGAAGTATCATGGTCGACCCCGAACGAAGCATGGAAGCGCTGGCCGCCATCAGAGATCTGGGAGCCAGGGTGGCCATTGATGATTTCGGAGCAGGCCAATCGGCGCTTCCTTACCTCAAGAAGCTACCTGCTGATGAGGTAAAGATCGACAAGTCCTTTATCCTCACCATGACTGTGGACAAGCAAGACGCCGCCATCGTTCGTTCCACCATCGGCCTGGCCCACGAGCTGGGCCTTTCGGTGGTCGGGGAGGGCATCGAAGACGAAGCTACCTTGAGGCTTCTTCGCGCCTACGGCTGCGATTATGGACAGGGGTATTATCTGGGCCGCCCGGAAAGTGTGCGCGCGGCTTCACGGCGTCTTGCCTCGAGGAGCGCAGGTGGCCTCGACCCGCGGGCGACAAAGGTCTCGCGCTTAGTGGCCTTGCCGTAGGGGCCGCATGAGCCGTTCCTGGTGTGGGTCTCTGGCCACCGCGTCTGCCCCAGCACTGGACTGCCTTCGCCTGCTTGTGGCGAGAACTCAGGCGCTAGGGATTTAAGGTGGGGCGCTCGACGGTCGAACGTCTCATGCGCGCCATCGGCCTGAAGGGAGAGGTCAGGGCAAGACCTGGAAGACTACTTTCCCCGATCTCTCAGCGCCTCGCCCCTTTGACCTTGTGCAACGCGACTTCACCGTTGCCGCGCCCAACCGGTTATGAGTGGCCGATCTGACGTATGTGAGGACCTGCTCAGGATTTGTCTACGCCGCTTTCGTCGTGGACGCCTGCTCCCGCATGATCCTGGGCTGGCAGGTCTCCACCTCGCTCCGCACCTGCGGCGACGGGGTGACGATGTTGAGGGTTTCGTCCACCACTCAGATCGAGGGGTGCAATATCTCTCCATCAGCTACACCGAGCGTCTCTCTGGAGCGGGCGCCGTCACGTCGGTTGGATCCCGCGGGGATGCGTTCGACAACGCCCTGGCCGAAACCATCAACGGCCTCTACAAGACCGAAGTGATCAAAAAGCGCGGCCCCTGGAAGACCATCGAAGACGTGGAGTTCGCCACCTTGGAATGGGTCGACTGGTTCAACAACCGCCGGCTTCTTGAACCGATCGGCTATAGCCCTCCGGCGAAGTTCGAAGAGATGTACCATCGCGAACACACCCTTGTCGAGGACGAGGGACTCAAGCAAATGAGTCTCCACTAAACTCGGTGCGGTTCAGTGCCGGCAAGAAGATGAGGAGTGCTCATGAAAGCGATAGTCTACACACAGTACGGCCCGCCAGAAGTCCTGCATCTCGCTGAAGTGGAAAAACCGGTTCCCCGGGACAATGAAGTGTTGATACGAGTGCACGCGACCACGGTATCGGCGGCAGACTTCCGGTGCAGGAGCTTCACGGTGCCCCTCTCGTTCTGGATTGCCGCCCGTCTGGCCCTCGGCATACTGAAACCCAGACGGCCGATTCTCGGCGGCGAGCTCGCCGGGGAAATCGAAGGGACAGGCAAAGACGTAACCAGATTCAAAAAGGGCGAACGGATCTTCGCGGCGACCATCATGAGATTCGGCGCCTACG
>JADGPI010000301.1 GCA_017882525.1 Thermoleophilia bacterium | reverse complement strand
TGTGACCGACACCCGGACCGACCCGGCCCAGATCTGGACGTACAAGCTCAAGAGCGGAGGAGCCATCGAGTCAACGCCGGCCGTCTGGAAGGGCCGCATCTATGTGGGCTCGCGCGATGGTTACTTCTACTGCTTCAGCGACTGACCAGCCCCGGAACGCAGACCACCACCCAGCACGTCCGGGGCACAATCTCGCCTCTAGCCGCTTCGACGCTACAGCACCGCCTCGCCGTCCTTGCGTTCTTCTTGGCCTAGCTGTACCGTGCCCGAGTTCGACAACCGCGGAGGGACGGCGGAGACAAATTCTTCCGGCTCGTTCGGGGTCAGGAACGACGAGCCGCACCTCATGTGTGGCGCTCGTCTTCGAGCCTCTTTTCGCTTGCCGTAACCTACCGTTAACCTGGCCCTCTTCGCACCCCGCTATACTGAGTTGCCCGAGCACAGGCGAAAGGTAGCGGCATGCGGATTCTCAGGAACGTCTTCAGGCGGAAGCTAAGGGTGCTTCTCACCATCTTCGGGATCACCATCGGGGTGCTCGCGCTGGTCGTCATGGGAAGCATGGCAGAGAAGATCAACCTGCTCGTGGCCGGTGGCACCCGCTACTATTCCGACAAGGTAACCGTGGCCGCGGCGGGCTCTTCCACGATGGTCTCCACTGGGCCACTCTCGATGGCTAAACTCCCCGAGATCAAGAATGTGCCCGGCGTGGCCGAGGTCTCGGCCGGTGTCGGTACCCTACTTTCGACCGAATCCTCCGCCTCCTTCGGCATGCCCCCAATGATTCAGGGCAACGACATGCGAGGTCAGCAGCTGGAGAGCTTCAAGATCAGCTACACGCAAGGTCGGGCGCTTACCGCGGCTGATCAAGGCTCGGTCGTCGTGGGGGCCGACCTTGTCAAGAAGCTTGGCGCCAAGGTGGGCGGGCAGGTCACCGTGCGAGGAGAGAAGTTCACTGTGGTCGGGATTCTGGACAAGACCTTGACCGCCCCCGATAGCTCGGTCTGGATGACGCTCGGCGATGCGCAGCGGATCTTTGTGCAGGACCTCCCGGAAATGCTCAGAAGCCAGGTGAACCCTCAGGACGTCGCCACCTCTTTCGTTGTATACCCGACCAAGGGCACCGATCCTGAAGCTCTGGCAAAGGCCATCAACCTAGCGGTGCCTGGGGTCAAAGCGACCGGTCCGAGCGCATTTCAGCAAGAGATAGCAAGCACCACGAAGATCCTCAACGCCATCCTTTACGGCATCGCCCTCATCTCGCTCATCGTGGGGGGGCTGTCGGTCATTAACACCATGACCATGTCGGTGAGCGAACGCACCCGGGAGATCGGCGTGCGCAAAGCCATCGGAGCCTCCGACGGCCAGATCGTCCGGCAGTTTCTAGCCGAGGCCGCGGTCATCGGCCTGATCGGCGGTGTGTCCGGCCTCTTCTTGGGTTGGGTGGCGGCCACCGTGGCGAACGCCTTGGGGCAGGCCTCCAGTCTCAGCCTTTTCTTGGTCACCCCTCGGCTTGCCATCGGGTCCGTGGTTTTCGCGGTCGTCTTGGGCGTGGTGAGCGGGCTCTACCCGTCACTTCACGCGGCCCGGCTGAAGCCGGTCGTGGCCCTGCGCTATGAATAGTCGTAGAAGGAGCAACCGATGACAGCCCTCATAGCAGGACGAGACGTCCACAAGCGCTACGTCCTTGGCAAGGAGAATTTCGTCGACGCTCTTCGCGGAGCCTCGCTCGAGGTGGAGGAAGGCGAGATGGTCGCCATCATAGGCCCCTCGGGCTCGGGGAAATCCACCCTCCTTCACATCATGGGATGTCTCGACTCGTTGAACTCCGGCGAGGTGTGGCTGGCCGGCCGTAGGGTCGACACGCTTGGCAGGCGCGATCTCACTCAGCTCAGGCGCAAGGAGGTCGGATTCATCTTCCAGACTTTCAACCTGGTGCCGAGCCTCACCGCCATCGAGAATGTGGCCCTCGCCGCCCAGTACGCGGGCAAAGGCCGCCGCGCCCGCGAAGCCGCCCGCCAGGTTCTTGGTCAGGTGGATCTGGCGGATCGCGAGAACCACCGCCCCCCGGAACTCTCGGGCGGCCAGCAGCAACGAGCGGCGATCGCCCGGGCTTTGGTCAACAAGCCTAAGGTGATCTTCGGTGACGAACCCACCGGCAACCTGGACTCGGCCAGCTCCGGTGAGATCGTGCGCATGATGCGGCAGATCAACCGCGAAACAGGCACGACCTTCGTCTTGGTCACGCACGACCCGGAAGTAGCCTCCGCCTGCGACCGTGTGATCCATATGTTGGACGGGAAAGTGACGCCTCAATTGCTCTGACTATTGGCGAAGACGACGCGGGCTCGTTCCGCTCGCAAGGCCGCGCGCTTTGCCGAAGAGCCTGTGTCTCTGAAGGCAAAGCCCCGCCGGCTCCTACGAGGTGGCAGTTCGCGGCGCCGGCCTTGATGGTTCCGATCTCCACGCGCCTAGGACTGACTAGGGTGAAGCCTTGCCACCAGGTCCTTGGCCCAGGCGCTGATCGCGGCCCAGTCCCTGATGTCGGTGGCGGGTATCTTCTTCATGGCCGGGTTGAGCTTCCAGGGGAATCCGAGCTTGGCCGGATCGAACTTGCCACCGAAGACCTCTACCGCAACAGGTGCGAACCAGGGGAACTTGGCAAGCTCCTTGTCTAGCTGGCCGCGCACCTCCTGCCACTCCTTCTCCGTGTCGTGAAAGGGGCCGAGTGCGAAAACCGCCGTCGGCCGCTCAGCGAGAGCCTGGCGGTGGCGTCCAAGAAATCCGCGCGCATCCTTGTGCCAGTGGAACATGTAGAGTGGGGCTCCCAGTACGACCGCGCTGTTGTCTTTGAGGTCCCCGACCGTGCGCATCGGCTGGATATCCACCTCAAGCCCGGCGTCGCGCAGAGTTGCAGCCACTGCCTCGGCCACTTCCTGCGTGGAACCAGACCGCGTGGCGTACGCTACAAGGACAGAAGCTGACATTTTTCTCCCCCTTCAAGGCCGGCGTACCGATCAGCCAACTTGGTCTTCAAATAGTGATCCGAGAAATGCGCTGCCCAGCTTGGTCGTCATACAGCTTCCTTCCACGAAGGCGTCCTCCTTTGCACCTCCTCGAAAGAACGGGGCAAAGCTTATCAGGCGATCGCGGTCCATGGGATCGGCGTCGCGGACTCCGGCGTGATGCGCCTCACCTCTCCGAGTATGGGGCCGCGAATCGCCTGTCCCATGCGCCGTTCTTCTTGAGCTGCCCGTTCCAGTAGAACTGAGTCCCCGGAATCATGAGCGCCAGCTTGACTGCCACCGCGGCGGGTGGCGAGAAGCGCTCGGTTCGTGCAGTCAGCGCCAGGATCTCGGCGTCGAAGCGGCCGTCCCGCTCCAGCGACTCGCCCAGCCCGATCAGCCGCTCCCACAGCCGGTTGTTTGCCTGGTCCGGCATCGCCTGCAACGCCTCGCCGCCGCCGCGCACGATCGTTCCCGCGTAGGCGCAGTCGAGCCTACGAGCGATCTTCTCGAAGTACCATTCCACCGGACGCGAGTGCAGCGCCTCCTGGAACCCCGACTGTACAAGAAAGGCCAAACGCGGATTGCCGGACCGGCCCACATAGGGTGCCAGCGCTTCGACGTAGCTCTTCACAATCGCGGGCATGGAGTCCGTGTATAGCGGCGTGCCCAGCAGTACCACGTCGGACTCGCCGAACGCCTCCACCGCTCGCGCGAAGTCGACCCCGTAAGCGAGGTGCAGCACCTGCGGTGCGGCGCCGCCCGCGCGCTCCCATCCCTCCGCCACGCGAGAGAGCATCTTCATCGAGTTCGAACGTGATCCTCGGGGCGAACCGTTAAGCAACAGCAGCGAGCTCATGTGCAACCTCCTCGGGTGAGCGGTCGGCAACCGCGGTGAACGCAAGTCTCGATTTGATGTTCCGGGCCATGCGAGCCCACATGCGCTCGGTGATGGAAAGGTCCTCGGCGTCGGTGTCGGCATCGGGCCCGAGTAACAGCGCCAACAGGGGGTAATGCTGGTACCGCGCGCGGTGATGCATCTCGCCCCCCTCGATAACGATGTAGGGAAGGATGAGTGGGATCATCTGGTCCGCCGCCCGCTTGAGAAGTGCGCTTGTGAACCCCATGACCACCGGCGATGCCAACACCAGAAGATCGGAGCCGATGGCTGCCCGGCACACCAGAGCGCTATCGTCGCGTTTCACGCACTCACCGGGGGTCTTCACCCAACAACCGAAGCACCCCGAGCAGCCCTTCAGGTCGAGGTCGCGTAGCTCGAGCAGGCCGACCTCGTGGCCCGCCGAGCGGGCTCCCTCCTCGAACGCGTGCACGTAAACATCGAACTCCGACCCGGAGCTCGGTTCGCCGTTCAGGATCGTCATCTTCATCAAGGCCCTCCCTTCTGGGGATTCCGTTCTACACCGTAGAATGGTTGACAGCCGCTATTCTACACCGTAGACTAACTCTGTCAAGACCCCAAAGGACCGGATTGGACATGGCCCCTCGAAACAAAGCCCCCGTCGCGTCGCTCACACGCGAGCGCATCGTGCGCACGGCGCTGGAGATCGTCGATCGCGAAGGGCTTGCGGCGCTCTCGATGCGCAGGCTGGGTGCCGAGCTCGGCGTAGACCCGATGGCGGCCTACTACCACATTCCCAACAAGGAAGCTCTGCTCGATGCCATCGTGGAGGCCGTGATGGCCGAGATCGATCTCGGCTCGGACGACCCGTCGGCCCCGGCAGAAGAGCGCATCGTGAATGCCGCGAGGGCCTACCGCGACGTCATGTTGGCACACGCCAATGCGCTGCCCATCGTGCTCACCCGGGGTCCGACCACTCCCGGAGCGATGCGCCCGGTGGAGCTGCTCATCGGTATTCTGCGCGACGCCGGCCTGCCACCGACCCAAGCGTTGGCGGGGATGAATGCGGTGGCCGCCGCAGTGCGCGGTACCGTTGCCATGGTGGCGGACAACCATGGGGCGCCCCGGACGCCGGAAGAGTTGGCCGCGCTTAGCGAGAGCTTCCCAGCGGGGGAGTTCCCGAACCTCCGCGAGCTGGTGCTATGCCCGCCCGACTTCCTGGGCTCCGACTTCGAGTTCGGCGTTCGCGCGCTTGCTCGGGGGTTGCTTGGCGCTCTGCCTGGCGCGGGCGTGACATCCACGCCGTGACCGACCCCGGCTTCGGGGCCCGCGCTCGCCCTTCGCCGGTCTAACTCTCGTCCCGAAAGCCAACCTTCCGGTGGCTCCCATCGCAGAACGGCTTGTTTTCGGCAGCGCCGCAGCGGCATAGCGTGCAGTGCTCCCCGGAGACGCGCTCACTCCTGATCGTGTCTTCCACCTCGACCCCGCCTTCCAGGCAGTACGGGCCGTCCTTGACGACCACCACTCGGGGCGGCCGCTCGAGATCGCGGTGCTCTTCCCCCGCCACCGAGTAGCTGAGCGCCCCCGAAGGGCATCGTTCGATGACCGCGATGATCTCCTCCACCGGCGCCGCGTCGGGATCGATCCAGGGCCTGCGGTCGTGATCGAAGACTTCGGGGAGGCCGGTGACGCAATGCCTTAGATGGGCACATGCACCGTGGTTGTAGTGGATGGTGATCCGCTCGCCGACGTGGTCCAACCTGTGATCGAGGCTGCCGTCGCAAGTGTTGGTGGAGTCGAAGCCGATCCGCAGATGCGCCCCGTCGCAATAGGGCTTGGTCGCGGACGCGCCGCACCGGCAGAGTGAGACCGAGTCGCGCCCTCGACCAAGAAGCTCGCCCCGTGAACTTATCAGGCCCTCGACCCCTGACGGGTCGAGGGCCTGATAGAGGAGTGGCCCGTTCTTCACCGGGCTGATCTTCGGCCGTCGCCGGTCGTCGGCTGGCTCGACCGTGCGCCGCTTGGCTTTTCGATCTCCCGGTTGCTCCATCGATCTTTCCTGGTCCATCGAAGTCTGACCGTCATCCTGGCTCCCGCGCGGCTGCCGCGCTCGTCCCCGCTCGGGTCAGCCCCAGGCTAGGACAGGATGTCCTTCCGCCTGAACCGCAGGTAGCCGAGACCGGTCAAGCCCACGATCCAGACCACGTAGTTGATGATCGCCTTCACTATCGGGCCCCAGACTATCGGCGACCGGAGCAGGTTCGTCCATTCATTGAAGTAGTGGGTGAAGAGGTATGGTTGGAGGAAGTTGAACACGCTAAAAGCCTGCAGCGCCTCCATGATGATGACGAGAACGAGCGCACCCGCAACAGCGGTCAGACTCGAGTTCGTGAGCGTGGAGAAGCAGAACGCCAACGAGACTACCGTCGCCATGCCCAAGAGCACGAACAGGTAGGAAAGCGCCATGAGCCCCAGACCGTGCCCTACTCCGACCGTTTGGCCCGAGAACAGAGCCAAGGGGTGCAGGCCGAAGAAAGCTCCGCCCGCGATGATCCCGGCCACAGCCATGATGAACATGCCGATGGCCACGTAGACGTTGGCCACGAACCACT
Organism: Thermoleophilia bacterium; assembly: GCA_017882525.1. Lineage (GTDB taxonomy): Bacteria > Actinomycetota > Thermoleophilia > RBG-16-64-13 > RBG-16-64-13 > Chersky-299. The sequence continues at coordinate 2,729 of JADGPI010000301.1, read as the reverse complement.
TGGACATGAGGAACGTCCCGCGGCGGATGGGCTGCATGAGGGTGGTCCGTAGCGTGCCGCTCTCGGCCTCGCCCGCCACCGTGTAACTCCCAGACATCGAAGCAAGCAGCGGGAGCAAGAAGGTGGCCAACGCGATAAGGGCCGCAAGTGCTACATAAAGGCCGTTGCCCCTGACATTGTCAAAGATCTGCGCTCCTTGGTCGGCGCCGCCGCCCCCACCTCGAGGACCTCCACTCGAAAAACGGAAGGCGATGGCAATGAGCCATGGCACCAGGAAAAGGCCGGCCCAACCGATATAGGTCCGTCTCTGAAAGAGCGTCTTAACGAATTCCCGACGTATGCTGCTCATTTGGGACCCCCTCCCGCGCCGACGGGAGTGCCCCCGGCACTACGCTCCTGCTCGTCCCCGCCCGTGAGCTCGAGGAACATGTCTTCAAGCCCCTGCTCGACGGCAGGCACAACAGCTAGAACATCTACGTTGTCGGCCACCAGCCGCCGCACCATCTCCGGCACGAAGGCCTCGCCCGACTCCACCACGATGTAGCTCTCGTCCTGGCGGAAGGTGCCCGGAGCCGCCAGCCCGCGGATCACTTCCCAAGCCCGGGTCTGGTTTCCTGTCAGGACCTTTACGGTCGTACTGGCGGGGTGCAGATCCGCCACCGGACCCTGCACCACCAGATGACCCCGGCTCATGATAGCCGCCCGGTTACAGACAAGTTCCACTTCGTGCAGCAGGTGAGAGGAGAGGAAGACCGTCGTCCCCTGCTTGCCGAGCTCGCGTATGAGCTCCCGGACGTCCTTCATGCCCTGCGGGTCCAAACCGCTGGTAGGCTCGTCCAGGACGATGACATCGGGCTGGTGGATCAAGGCCAAGGCGATGCCGAGGCGTTGGCGCATTCCGTGCGAGTAGCTGCCCACCTTGGAGCCGGCGCGGTCGGTCAAGCCCACGATCTCGAGGACCTCGGAGACCCGCTCCTCAGAGACCTCTCCGTTCATCTGTCCGAGCATCCGCAGATTCCGGCGGGCAGTCATGTTGTTGTAGAACATCGGGTCGTCAACGAAGCCGCCCAGATGCCGCAGGGCTTCGGTGCGATCACCGGGGACCTTGTGATCGAGCACCTCGACGTAGCCGGCAGTCGGATACGTCAGGCCGAAGATCAGCCGGATGGTGGTCGTCTTCCCGCAACCGTTCGGACCAAGGAAGCCGAACACGTCGCCCCGGCAGACGGAGATATCGAGGTTGTCCACGGCACGCAGCTTCTTGAAGTCCTTGGTGAGCCCGTGAGTGGAGAGCACGATGGGCAGGCCGTCACAACCGACCGGCAGCCGTTCTTCCAATTTGGCGTCAAGATGTTCAGCGGACACTGGATGCAAACCCCATTAGGTCGGATTGAGAAACAGTACCAGCGGCGACCAGCAAGAGGCCGTCTTTGTCCCACAGCATGATCGAACCGAGCGCCGTGTTCAACTGGTACACGGTGCCCCCGGCGACGGTGGTGCGGCTGAGAAGAGGCACGCTCGCCAACATCTGTTCGAGCTGGGCTATCAAGGCAGGCGGCATCTTAGCCTCTGCTAGTAGTACCGAGCCGAATCCCTGGCCGTAGCGAAGCACCACGGTGGGGCCAAGTGTGACTTGACCGGTAGGCAGCGTCACAGACGGCGAAGGCGGGGCAGCCGAGGTGGACGTGCCGGACGAGGTCGCGGTGGTCGGCGCGCCGGATGTCGATGTGGTCGCGCCGCTTCCGAGGCCGCCCATGCCGGACCCAAGACTGCTCAGCAGGGACTGGAGGTCCACCTGCTTGGCCGGAATGACGGACGCGCCGGCGAAGCCAAGGTCAGCACTCGTGGTCTGCGGCGCCAGAGGGGTGAAGCCCGCCTTGGCGGCCGCTTCGGCGAGAGTCAGCGCCGCTTGCTCAGCGGCCGTGGACGGCGTCGAGGACGGTGCCGGCTCGGTGCCGGTCTTCGCGGTCAGCCCCGCGGGTAGCGACAGCGCCTTGTGGTCGACTTTGGCATTCGCGGGAGGCGTGAAGGTGAGCGTGCTATCGGCGATCTTCGAGTAGGACACGCTGGTGAACCCCGCCGAAAGCACTGGCTTGGCATCGCCCTTCGCGTAGATCTCGATGCTGAGGGGGAGGTAGGTCTTGCTGTCGACGGCCACCTGCACCGAGCCAAAGACCGTATTCGGGGCTTTGGGAACCAGGGAAAGCACGTAGCACGACCGCCCAGCCACCGTCTGTTGGCCACTCACGGCGAGAGTCGCAGTGGGGGCAAGTTTTTGAATGAATCCGTTTATCGCCGTCACCGGGTCTACTGTCGACGCGGCGGAAGTCGTCGGGCTGACCCCGGGCGCCTGGCTGGTGCCCGTGGAGCCGTTGAGCTTGCCGGTCAGGCCGGTGGGGAGCGTGTACTGGGTAGCGGTGTTGCTGCTCGACGCATAGACCCAGATGCTCTGCTGGTCGGCAACGATGGTCGTATCTCCCATCGCTCCCTGGATTTCCAAGCGGGCCTTGCCGCCCTGGACCCATACCCGGCCCAAGCCGTTCATGAGAAGAGAGGTGAGGTCGCCGGTACCTTGGCCACCGAACGAGAGGGCGGAAAGTCCGAGAAGGTCGTTCTTCCACGCGACGGCTCCACTTAGGGAACCGGCGTCACCGGCGTGTTGCGCCACATTGGCGAGCAGTTGCGCCGGGGCCAAGGTCGCCAGTTGCGTTTCCCCCTGAGCCCGGGTC
>JADGPI010000058.1 GCA_017882525.1 Thermoleophilia bacterium | reverse complement strand
GCGCGACGAACTCTCGGACCAGCTACTGCGGCTGCGTGCCGAGTTCGAGAACTATCGGAGACGGGCGAGCAAGGAACTGGTGGAGGTTCGCTCCAAAGGGCAGGGCGAGCTTCTGAGTCAATTCCTGCCCGTGCTCGACAACCTGGAGCGGGCGCTCGACGCGGCGGAGCATCACGATGAGGGCAAGGTACTTGGCGGTGTACGGCTGACCAAGAATCTTTTTGTCGACCTACTGCGGGCGATCGGGGTGGAGGAGATCGACACGGTGGGCGCCGAATTCGATCCTCGGGTGCACGAGGCCGTATTGACACAACCCTCGGATCAGAAAGAAGGCACCGTCACCGTCGTACTCGAGCGTGGGTACCGCCAGGGTGACCGGGTATTGCGCCCGGCTAGGGTGGCTGTATCCTCGGGGCCGGCGGAGCATGCGACGGCCGGGGCTGGCACGGGCCGCGCGGCCGATCCTCCGGAGACGGGCCGGTAGGACAAAGTAAGATGCCCTCCAGTACGCGAGATCACTACGAGACTCTGGGTGTCGGGCGCACCGCGTCCCACGACGAGATCAAGAAGGCCTACCGGAAATTGGCCCGGAAATACCATCCGGACGCCAATCCCAACGATCCTCAGGCGGAGGAGCGGTTCAAGGAGGTCTCCGGCGCCTACGAGGTGCTGTCCGACGCGGACAAGCGCAAGGCGTACGACGCCGGGCCAAGCGCGTTCGGTCCCGGCCCGCAGGGTCAGGGCTCCGGCGGCTATAGCGGTGGTCAAACCTTCGGCGGCGACTGGACAGACCTCTTCGGCAATCTCTTCGGGGGTGGTGCCGGAGGCCGGGGGCAGCAGCCGCGCGCGGAGCGGGGACAAGACGTGAGCGCCTCTGTGAGGCTGTCTTTCGAAGACTCGCTCAAGGGGGTGACCACCAGGATCAGCGTGCCGCAGTCTGTCCAGTGCAACGCCTGTGCGGGCAGCGGAGCAGCCGCGGGGACGTCGCCCAAAGTGTGTCCCACCTGTCGCGGGCGGGGGGTGGTCAGCCATAGCCAGGGCTTCTTCGCACTCAGCCAGCCCTGTGCCCGCTGCGGAGGAGCCGGTAAAATCATCGAGCAAGCGTGTGCAGCTTGTGGCGGCAGCGGGATGGGTCAAGCACTCAAGAAATACACGGTCCCCTTGCCGGCGGGTGTCAAAGACGGCACCAAGATCCGGCTGAAAGGGAAGGGAGAGCCAGGGCTGCGTGGCGGACCTCCAGGTGACCTCTATGTGATCACGCAGGTGTCTGACAGCCCGGTGTTCGAGCGTCGAGGAGCGGACTTGACGCTGGAGGTGCCGGTGACCATGGTGGAGGCGTCACTTGGTGCCTCCGTGAAGGTGCCCACCCCGGACGGCGACGTCACCCTCAAGGTGCCCGCCGGGACCCAAGATGGCAAGCTGCTGAAGCTCAAGGGCAAGGGCGCGCCTCGTTTGGGAGCATCGGGGAAGGGCGACCTGTTGGCACGCATCCGAGTGCTCACTCCGAAGGAATTGAGCGGTGAGGAGAAAGACCTGCTCAAGCATTTTGCCGAGCTGCGGAAGGAAGATCCCCGCAAGGGCCGGACCGGTTGGTCGGCCTAGCACCGGCAGTACAGAAGAGAGAAGAACGTGATGCTCGAAGATAGGATGCGCCCGCTTTTCATGATCTCGGTGGCGGCTGAGCTTGCCGAGATGCACCCGCAGACACTGCGGATGTACGAGCGTCGAGGTCTTATCCGTCCGAAGCGTTCGTCCAAGAGCACCCGGCTCTATTCGATGGAAGACATCGAGCGTCTACGCCGCATCCAACACTTAGTCGCGGAGTCCGGTCTGAACCTGGCCGGCGTGGAGCGGGTGCTGGAGATGGAAGAGCTGATGGAGGACCTCCAGCGCCGCGTGCAGGAGCTCCAGACCGAGATGGACCGTTTCGCGGCCGAAGCCCGGGAACAAGTGGAGGCCGTGCATCGCAGTTACCGAAAAGAGCTGGTCATATTGCCCGATCCCGGTGAAGTGATCGTGTTGGCCAGCGCCCGCCGGCCTGCTCGTTGAGCGCTCCCCCAGAAGACGAGCCGGGCCGGTCCGTTTCGGTGCCCGGCGAAGGGGCGGACTACCGCGGGCCCAACGACGGCGGGCCCCTCGAAGAGCTCCGGTGCGACTATCACCCCAATCGCCCCACCATGGTGCGTTGCAGCAACTGCGGCAGGCCTCTCTGCCCCGATTGCATGGTCTACGCTGCCGTGGGCATCAAATGCCGCGATTGTGCGCGGATGCCGCGGTCTTCGAGAGTGACCCTCACGGCGAACCGCTGGGTGAGGGCTATCGGCGCGGGCCTGGGCGCGGGTACCGCGGTGGGTTTCGCCTATTACTATCTGCTTAGCTCGGTGGGGTTCTTCTTCTTCGCGTTTTTCGTGGCGGCTGGGATCGGCTACCTGGTGGGCGAAGCGGTTGTCCGCGCAAGCGGCCATTATCATGGCCGGGAGACGGCTTCCATCGCGGTGGTGTCCACCCTCTGGGCCTTCCTCCTTCCTCCGCTGCTTGCGAGCGTCATCCGCTTTGGAGTGAGCTGGGATGTGGTAGTTTTCAGTGTTTCCGGCCGAGGGATCATCAACTGGGTCATCATGGCCATCGCTGCCTACCTGGCGTATTCGCGCAACCGCTAGGCACGTTGGCACTCACACAAGGAGAGTGCCAACCGTCTACTGCACAATGGGCCTGGATTCCGGTATACTAGTTAATGGCTTGAAATCAGTAGGAGGTTGTTGAGCCTTGCCTACATACGAATATCGTTGTGCATCTTGTGAACATCAGTTCGAGCGCTTCCAACGGATGACCGATGAGGCCGTCAAGGAGTGCGAGGTCTGCGGGGCGCCCGTGCAGCGGATGCTCTTCCCCGTCGCCATTCATTTTAAGGGCAAGGGGTTCTACAGCACCGATTACGCCCGGCGGAACAACATGGGCACGGCCGGCACCAGCACCTGCAATGGAGGCGGTTCGGAGTCGTCCTCGGGCTCCAACGAGTCGGGCTCCGGCGACTCTGGCCCCAGCGAGTCTTCGTCGGATCGCGGCAAATCGTCGGATCGCGGCAAATCGTCGGATGCCGGCAAATCGGACTCCAGCAAATCCTCGGAGTCGGTCCCTGCCTCTTCGGCAGCGAAAGAAAGCTGAGCCTGCGCCCTTTTCTGCAACCCGTTCTCCGGTCCCCGGGGGAGTGCCCATGACCGGTATGGATCCTTCGTCCACTCAGTCCGCTACCGCGCCTCTCGCTGACGCGCGGCCTAGCGGAGTGCGTCCGCGCATCGTCCTCACGAACGACGACGGCGTGCTGTCGCCGGGTCTGGCGGTGCTCAAAGACGCGTTGGACTCCTTGGGCGACGTGAGCATAGTGGCACCCGATCAGAATCGCTCGGGCGCGGCGCGGAGCATCACCATGCGCGGCCCGTTATGGGTGGAAGAAGTGGAGTTGCCTGACGGCAGCCTGGCCTACTCCACCGATGGTACGCCGGTGGACTGCGTGAGGATGGCCGCCTTGGGACTGCTGGACCGCCCTCCGGATCTCATCGTCTCGGGGATAAATCTCGGCGGCAACCTTGGGGACGACATCACCTACTCCGGCACGGTCGCCGCGGCGCTGGAGGGCATCATGCTCGACATCCCAGCCATCGCACTGTCGGCGGAGGCGTATCACCCCGGCTACGATCTCACCGTGCCCGCCAGATTCGCTCGCCTGCTTGTGAGGGCCGCTCTTTCAAGAGGTCTTCCTCCCAAGACGCTCCTCAACGTCAACTGCCCCGACCGGCCTTGGGAGGACTTGCGGGGCGTGCGCCTCACGTTGCTCGGGAAACGGATCTACGGCGACAAAGTGCAACACCACGAGACCCAAGGCAATCGGCGTGGCTACTACATCTATAACGACGACCTCGGCTATCATCGAGAACCCGGCACGGACTTCGAGGCGATATCGGAGGGCTACGTCTCCATCACGCCATTGCACTTCGATCTCATGTCGCATGACGCTTTAGAGCAATTACGCGGTTGGGAGCAGGAGCTGAGGCTGACGGATGGATGACGAAGGACCACGTTGCATGGGTGATGATCAGAGGATGCTCCTAAAGGACCGGCCGCCGCCTGTCTACGAAGCGGTCATCTTCGACCTCGACGGCACGGTCGTGGATTCGGTGGACCTGATCGTCGCTTCGTTCCACCACGCCACTCGAGAGGTGCTGGGCCGGGAGTTCACTCACGAAGAGACCATCCGAGGAGTGGGGAAGCCCTTGCTGGAGCAAATGGCGGCCCTCAGCCCCGAGCATGCCGATGAGCTCGTGCGTTCGTATCGGGATTTCAACCATCGCGAACACGACGGGATGCTCAAGCTTTACGATGGTGTCGAGTCTCTGTTGCTCCGGCTGCGCGAGGCCGGGGTCAGATTGGGACTGGTCACCTCCAAGTCGCGGCCGACCACCCAGATGGCTTTCGACCTCACCGGCATCGAAGCTCTCTTTGACGAGACCGTCTGCGCGGAAGACACCCCTCGCAACAAGCCTTTGCCGGACCCTATACTCCTGTGCGTGCAACGGCTCCAGGTGCCGGAGCAGAAGGCAGTCTACGTGGGCGACAGCCCATTCGACGTCCAGGCGGCTCACGCGGCCGGAGTGGATTCCATCGCCGTTACCTGGGGAGTGTTCTCGGAAGAGGTTCTGGCGGCCGAGAACCCGGGGAGACTTGTGCACAGTATGTCCGAGCTGGGTGAAGTCCTCGGGGTGTAGACCGACCCCGGTTATGTCGATCCCGGTTCGTCGAACGCGGGAAAGTCGGGCGCCTGTCTCGACTTGATGCTCCGGGGCTTGAAGGAGGAGGGCGATGGCGGGCGACCAGGAGGCGGTGCGGCGGGTAGAGGAGCTAAGGGCTCTGGTGCGCCACCACGAGTATCGCTACTACGTTCTCGACAGTCCCGAGATCTCCGACTCCGAATACGACCGGCTCTTTCGCGAACTCCAGACTTTGGAAGCCGCTCACCCCGAACTCCTCACCCCAGACTCGCCCACCCAGCGGATCGGGGGGGCTCCACTCGCCGGCTTCCATCAGGTGCGCCACCTGGAACCCATGCTTTCCCTCGCCAACGCCAAGAACGAGGACGAGCTGCGGGCGTGGCACGCGCGGACCATGAAGCTGGCCCAGGAAGCCGGAGCGGAACTCGGCGACCTTCAGTTCGTGCTGGAGCCGAAGATCGACGGTCTGGCGATCTCTCTCCGATACGAGGCCGGCAAGCTCTCGGTGGGAGCCACTCGCGGCAACGGCGAGGTGGGCGAGGACGTCACCCAGAACCTTCGCACGATCGGCACCGTACCTCTGGCGTTTCTGCCCGGCGCCGATCCGGTTCCGCCAGTGGTGGAGGTGCGCGGCGAAGTCTACCTGCCACTCGAAGCCTTTTCCCGGCTCAACGAGCAGAGGATCGCCGCTAGAGAATCGACATTCGCCAACCCTCGAAACGCCGCCGCTGGGTCGCTTCGCCAGCTCGATCCCAAGGTGACGGCCTCGCGGCCGCTCTCCACCTGGTTCTATGGGGTGGGAAACGTGGAGGGTGAGTTCTTCGAGCGGCACTCCGAAGTTCTCGACTGGCTAAAGAAGAGCGGATTCCGAGTGAATCCGGAGGTCCGGCTGGCACGCACTCTCCCGGAGATCGAGAAAGGATGCCGGTGGTGGGAGGAGCATCGGGACCGCCTCGATTACGACATCGACGGCGTGGTCGTGAAGCTGGACAGCCGCGAGTTGCAGGCCGCGCTCGGAGCGGTCGGGCGGGACCCGCGCTGGGCCGTCGCTTACAAGTTCGCGCCCAGCACGGCGCAGACCCGGCTCATCCACATCGGCATCAACGTGGGGCGGACGGGCGTGCTCAACCCATACGCCATCCTGGAACCGGTGGAGGTCGGGGGCGTCACGGTGGGTCAAGCCACCCTGCACAACGAAGCCGACATCCAACGTAAAGACCTGCGCGAGGGTGACATGGTGATCCTCCAGCGGGCCGGGGACGTGATCCCGCAGGTGGTGGCGCCGCTCACCGATCTGCGGACGGGGGCCGAAAAAGTCTTTCGCATGCCGGAGGACTGCCCCTCGTGCGGCACGGCTGTGGTGCGGGCGCCGGGAGAGGTGGCTGTCCGTTGTCCTAACCCGGACTGCCCCGCCAGACGCGTGGAAGCCGTGAAGCATTTCGTGAGCAAGGCTGCCATGGATATCGACGGCGTCGGAGACAAGCTTGTGGAGCGGCTTTTCCAGCTGGGGATGGTGAAAGATTCTGCCGACGTCTACCTGTTGAGCGCGGAAGACCTAGCCGGGCTAGAGAGGCTGGGGGACAAGTCTGCCGCCAACATCATCGGGGCCATCGAAGCCTCGAAAAGCCGGCCCTTCGCCCGGGTGCTGTTCGCCTTGGGCATGCCGCATGTGGGCAGCGAGAACGCCGAGCTGCTGATGCGGCGCTTCGGGTCCATGGACCGCTTGCGGGACGCTTCGGCGGAGGACATCGGCCAGACTCCGGGCATCGGGCCGATCATCGCGGAGAGTGTCTTCGACTATGTGCACGACCCGCGCAACCTCAGTCTGATCGCGCGGCTCGCCGCGGCGGGCGTGACGATGGCGGCAGTCGAGGGAGCGGCGGCTTCGGCGGCAGGACCGCTCGCCGGCAAGACCCTGGTGCTCACCGGCACTTTGCCCGGACTGTCGCGGCAGGCGGCGACCGGGCTGATCGAGCGGGCCGGAGGAAAGGTCACCGGCGCCGTGACCGCGAAAACGGACTACGTCGTGCTGGGGGCGGAACCTGGCTCCAAGTTGGACAGGGCGCGAGAACTCGGCACCGAGCTGTTGGACGAAGACGGGTTGAGAAGAGTGGCCGAGGCTTGACCCATTTCGCGGGGTTGCGGCTCGAGCTGGGGCTGACGGCTCCTGAGGCCGGCACCCCCAGCGCGGGCTCACATCGGGCGTCGAGGGGTGAGCACGAGCAGTTCGCCGACCATCTTGGCTTCCACTACTTTGTCGATGCGCGGCCGGCCTCCCTGGTCGCGCTCCATATGAACGACGATGGGGTTGGCCGAGTTCAGTTGGTCTGGGGTGGCCCTGTTTGCCGCCAGCCAATCGGTGAGCGTGACTTCTGGGTCCGGGGTTTGTATGGTAGCCAGACCGGAGGACCCCGCTGCCAGTGCTTCGAGGAATGCCGGTCCGTCCCGTCGAGCCAGCTCCCCGGTGACGATCCAGTTGGGCTTCATGTCGGCGGCTTTGCGGAAAGTGTTCGCTCGAGCCACCGTCCCGCGTTTTGCCTTGAGCTGAACAGTGAACGAGCGACCCCGGACCGCGGGAAGCTCTTCGTCGGCATCGTCGACGACGACCACTCTCTGATCGCGCGGAATGAGCTCGACCAGCGCGTTGAGCAGCGTGGACTTGCCGACGTTGGCCTCGCCGCTGACGATGATGGTCCGTTTAAGTCCGATGCTCCCATTGAGGAAGCGGGCCTGCCACGCCGTGAGCGTATTGTGCTCGACGAGGCTGCGCAACGGCACGTTGAGTACCCGGCGCTCCGGCTGCGCGGCAGCCGCGTACATTACGGACTTGCTGGCTTCCAGCGCGGGGGAACGATTGAGCTGGAACGCGTCGTACGTGCGGACGACCGCCCCCAGCAACTGGACGACGAGCATGAGGTCGGCCTTGTCCTCCTCGGAAGGGTCGAGCTCCGCGACGAGGTCGTCGGCGAGCCGCCTCAAGCCGTGCTCGTAAGCCGCTAATATGCGATCCACCTTTGC
>JADGPI010000057.1 GCA_017882525.1 Thermoleophilia bacterium | reverse complement strand
GTGGTCTCCACTCCGGCCCGCGCCATGTGGGCTTTTGCAGTGTACGCCGTCGTGTTGGTCTTCCTCATCGGACTATCGCATCTGCGACTCACCTACGTCCTCAAACGGGCATCGGTGGTAGTGCCATTCGTGCTCGTGGTAGCCATATTTCTCCCCTTCTTCCACCGGGCAGGGTCGGGGAGCTACGCCGTGGGCGGCCTCCACGTCACCAACGACGGGTTGCTCGTCCTTTGGAACGCCGGAACTAAGGCGATCCTCGGAGTGGTGAGCGTGATCCTCCTGGCCGGAACCACTACTTTCACTCAGATGGTCGCCGGATTCGAGGGGCTGAAGGCGCCTCGAATCTTGGTGCTGATCGTATCTTTCATGTACCGCTATAGCTTCTTGTTTCTCGAGGAGCTGCGCCGGATGAGGCGGGCCATGGCTTCCCGAAACTACCGAGCACGGTGGCTGTGGAACGCGCCCACGCTGGGGCACATGCTGAGTGCTCTCTTCTTGCGGAGCTACAGCAGGGGTGAGCGGGTGTACGTTGCCATGCTGAGCCGTGGGTACGACGGCACCGTCCGCGTTTCCGGGGCCTCGGCGTTCGGCGTCGGTGAGACCGCTTTCCTGGGCTCCCTCTTCGCCGTCGTGATGGTTGTCCGCGTCCTCGCGTCGCTCTAGGAGCCGCTGGTGACTGCCGGTCCCCGCCCGCTCTCCCACGGCCGTCCGTTACACGAGGCTCCCGTGGCTGGGGGAATCCACCGCCCTCGCCAGGGACCTCCGGCACTGGAGATCGAGGGGCTCCACTTCACCTATCCAGATGGCACAGAGGTGCTCCGCGGCGTCAGCTTCACGGTCGAAGAGGGAGAATCTGTGGCGATCATCGGCCCTAACGGCGCCGGCAAGTCCACCCTCCTTCTCCACATGAACGGGATACTACGCGGCGAAGGCGCCATCCGCGTGCTGGGGCTTCCGCTGGAGGACAAGACCCTCCGCGAGATCCGGCGTCGGGTGGGCATAGTCTTCCAGGACCCGGAGGACCAGCTGTTCCTGACCAGTGTCGCCCAAGACGTGGGGTTCGGGCCGGCCAACATGGGGCTCGGCCGGGAAGAAGTGGAGGCGAGAGTGCACGGAGCCCTGGCCGCGGTGGGGATGTCCGGGTTCGAGGACCGCCCGGCTCACCACTTGTCTTTTGGGCAGAAGAAGCGGATAGCCACCGCGACCGTCCTCGCCATGCGCCCGGAGGTGCTCGTCCTGGACGAGCCATCGTCGAACCTCGACCCCAAGGCCAGGCGGCAACTCATCAATATCCTCCGGCAGCTCACGGTGACGAAGATCATCGTCACACACGACCTTCCGGTGGCGTACGAAATGTGCGAGCGCGCGCTTGTCCTATCCCGAGGGCAGGTGGTCGCCGACGGCCCCATCGAAGCGATCCTGAGCGATACCCGGCTTCTCGAAGCCAACGACCTCGAGCTGCCGTACGCCTTCGCTCCCTCTCTCGCCCTACCGCATAGGCGGCGGACCCTGTAGGGGCATGACGATCCAGAGCACGATGTATAGGAGGACTCCCGCACCACCCAGCAAGGTGATGAGCACCCAGAGCAACCTTACAATCGTGGGATCGGTGTTGAAGTATTCCGCGACTCCGCCGCACACCCCGGCTATCATTTTTTCCGTTCTCGACCTGTAGAGCCGTCTCTCCATCATTCGCTCCGATCTTTGCATGGGTCCCGACGTATCAGCGCAAGGCCTTGAAGGCCGCGGACAGACTGACCCGCCTTCCATAGAGGAGCACGCCGGCCCGGAAGACCTTGGCCGCCATCCAGATCAATACTCCGACTGTACCCAGGTTGACCACGATAGCCACCGCCACCTGCCATATTGGCGGACTGTCCACCCCGATGCGCACGAACATCATGATGGGGCTCGCGAGCGGCACCATGCTCAGCACTACCGCGAGCGGGGCGCTCGGGTTACTGAGCGCCCAGATGGAGACAACGAAGATCACCACCAGCGGCAGGATGACCGGAGTGCTTATCTGCTGCGCGTCCTCCGTTCTACTCACCAGCGAGCCACCTGCGGCAAAAAGAGCTGCGTATGAAAAGAATCCGAGCAGAAAGAAGATCACGAAGGCCAGCAACACCCAGGGATCGATCGCGGAGAGCTTGACGTTCAGCCCCCCCACGTTCACGGCGCCCCCCGCGCTGCGAAGCACGAGAACGGCCCCGCCCGCAGCCAACCAGACCACGTATTGCACGAGAGCAGTCAATCCTACGCCCAGCACCTTGCCGATCATGAGCTGGAAGGGCCTGGCAGCCGAGAGCAGGATCTCCACTACTCGACTGCTCTTTTCCTCGATCACGCCAAGGGCGACATACGAGCCGTACACGGCCACGGTCATGTACAGAAGCAGCACCAGAACGTACGTGAGGGCGTAGGAGTCCGTGCTGGCCCTTCCCGGCCCCGTGCTTTTGCCGGAGAGAACCTCCGTCTGAACGACCACGGGGCTGAACAGTTCGGCCACGGCGTTGCCGGCGATGCCGCGATTTTGAAGCCGGACATAAACCGCTGCCGAAGAGAGGGCAGCCTGCAGCCTTGCTTCGTCGGAGGCGGAGAGTGCGCTCTTCGTGGCCACCGTGGAGCGATACGCCTCGCTGGCGGCCGGAGCGCCGGACGCGAGGTCCACCACAACGTAGCCGTCGTAGCCGCCTTCACCGACCTTTGCCTGCAGCTCCGCAGTAGGGGCGCTAGACTGGAACAGCAGGTATCGCGCACCACCCCCGGGCAAGCTGTCCACCAAGTCCGCCTTCAGGCGAGTGTAGAAACCTTTTCCTGTGCGATCGGCCACTGCCAACTTGAGCTGCTTGCCCGCGGCCGCTGAATTAATCAGCGACGGCGCGAAACTCAGGCCGACGATCGCAAGGAGCCCGATGATCGTGATAAGCAGGAATCCCCTGCTCCGGACTCGGAAACGGAACTCCCTTCGGATGATCAACCATACCGTGCTCATCCGGCGCCTGCCTCGTCAGACTCGTCGTCTTCGTCACCAACAGCGGCGATGAAGATCTCCTGCATAGAAGGACGCTCCAGCGAGAAGAGCTGGATCTGCTCGCGCTCCATAAGCGCGGCCAAGACGGCCTGTGGATCGGCGTCCGGCCTGAGCGAGAAACGGAGATAGTCCCGACCGCCTTCGAGAGGGACAAGAGGCAGGTCCTCCACTCCCTTCACGCGCCCAGAAGCGGTGCGGACGTTCAGGATGCGACGCACCGCTCGGTCTCTGATCTCCGCCACTCCTCCTTCGAGCTTCAAGCGGCCCTGCGAGATGATGGCGATGTTGTCGCACAGCTCCTCCACCTGCTCCATCCGGTGGCTGGAAAGGACGACCGTCTTCCCGGCATCACGGATCGTACGAAGCTCCTCTTCCAGCAACTCCGCGTTGATAGGGTCAAGAGCGGTGAAAGGCTCATCGAGAAGGGCGAGCTCCGGCTCGTGGATAAGCGCGGTGATCACCTGCACCTTCTGTTGGTTGCCCCTGCTGAGCTCCTCCACCCGGCTATTTCTTCTATCGTCGATGCCGAACCGTTCCAGCCACTCGCCGACTTTGCGGCCGGCGGTGAGACTGTCGAGCCCGAGCAGCCTCGCGAAGAAGAGCAGCTCGTCGCCTACCTTCATCTTCTGGTAGAGCCCGCGTTCTTCAGGGAGGTAACCGAAGCGTCTTCGGACCTCCTCGGACACGGGCGAACCGCGCCACGTGATGGTGCCCGAGTCGGGGCGGATGATGTCCAGGATCATACGCATGGTAGTCGTCTTGCCGGCGCCGTTCGGCCCCAAGAACCCGAAGATGCAACCCTCGGGGATGTCGAAGCTCAAGTCGTCGACGGCCACGATGCCGTCGAATCTTTTGGTGACGTTGCGGATGCTCAGCATAAGCCGCTAGCGATCGGTCCTGTCCGCGAGCTGCTCCCGATAGAGGTCCGTCTTGTTCATCACGCAATCGGGATTGACGCAGAACCAGACCCTATACGTTGCGCACTCGCCGGTGGAGCGGCTGGTGCCGGTGCCCGTGCGCTCCTCTTCTTCAACGCGATCCGCGAGAGGCCTGCCGCAGTTTATGCAGTTCTTGAGTGCGTCGGTCACCTCTTCATCCTTTCTTCACTTCCGCTGTCAGATCGATGACGTTATCCGATGCCTGGCGCCTTCCCAGGCGCTTGCCGATGTCTTCCGCCACCGCGCGCGCCGAGGGCTGGCTCAAGATCTCGTCGCGGGCGTCCACGCCCGGGCACAAGAGCTCACCGGCGGGCTTGACCTCCAGTACGTTCCAGAGGTACCGCACCACTCGCCGGGTGCCATCGAACACGTGGGTGAAGGTAGTGCCGGCGCAGCACAAGAACGCACCCAGTCGCTCTGGGCTTCCCGGCTCGACAAGGTTCTGCTTCAAGACATACTTGAGCGCCCAGAACGGCTGGCAGCGATCGATCATCGCCTTAGGAAGCGCAGGCATCCCCATGGAGTAGACAGGAGCGGCCAGGACCACTCCGTCCGCCGCCCGCAACTCCGGGTACAACTTATGCATGTCGTCTTTCAGCGCGCAGACACCTTCCGCCCTACAGGCATCGCAGGCCCGGCAAGGGTTCAGGTCTAGGTCGCAGAGCCGGAACTTGACGATCTCGGCTCCCTCGGCCTCGGCTGCCGCGAGACACCAGTCGAGCAACATCTCCGTGTTGCCGTCGCGGCGTGGGCTGCCGGCTATTCCGAGGACCTTCACGCTTTCACCCGGCGGGCGACTTCACGGCCGAGTTCCGCGCACGCTTCGAGGTCCGTCGCGCTGGGGACGTACTTGAGCTCGAAAGGATCGACCATGTCCAGTCCGAGGGCGCGTAGCTCGGCGTCCACTTGCTTCACCGCGCCGCCACCCCAGCCGTAGGAACCGTAAGCACCCGCGATCCGGCCTTGGGGGCGCAGGCCCTTGATGTGGGTCAAGAAGCCCCCAACCGCGGGATAGACGCCGTTGTTGAGCGTGGGCGACCCCACGAGGAAGGCCCGCGACTCGAGCACCATCCTCGCTATGTCCGCAAGAGCGCACCGACTCACCCGCAGAACGCTGCAGGCGACACCCTCTTGCGCGACCCCGTCCGCGATGGCCATGGTCATCTTCTCGGTGGAGTGCCACATGGTGTCGTAGATGAGAGACACCCTCTCCGGCGCCTCGCCGCTGCTCCAGCGCGCGTAAGCCCCGACCACCGCCGCGACGTCTTCCGGCCGGCGCCAGGCCACGCCGTGACTCGGCCCGATGGCTTCGATCTCGAGTCCCAACTCCCCGATCTTGGCCAACATCTTCTGGACCTGGGCTCCGAACGGCATGAGGATGTTGGCGTAGTACCTGCTGGCCTCTTCCATGGCCACACTCATGTCCACTTCATCGGCAAAGCGTTTTGAGGTGGCCAGGTGCTGACCGAAACCGTCGTTTGGCAAGAGGACCTTTGCTTCCCTCACGTAGGTGAACATGCTGTCTGGCCAGTGGAGCATGGGAGCCTCGATGAACTGCAGCGTGTTGCGTCCCAGCCTGAGCTCGTCTCCGGTGGCCACGATCGTGATATCCCAATGCCCGATGCAGTCCTCACCGAAGATGAGAAGGAGCGCGTCTTTCGCCCTCTTGGTGCAGAAGACCTTCTCCGGCCCCAGTTGTTCGATGAGCCATGGGATAGCCCCTGAGTGGTCTGGTTCCACATGGTTGATCACCAAGTAGTCCACCCTGCGGGCGCCGCAGCAGCCGCGCACCCGCGACAACATCTCTTGGCCGAATCCCTCTCGGCATCCGTCTACCAGAGCGACTTTCTCGTCCAACACCAGATAGGCGTTGTACGTGGTGCCGCGCAGCGTCTCGTAGCCGTGGAAGTCGCGAACATCCCAATCGATCGCGCCGACCCACCAGACCTCGTCCTTCAACTGATAGCGCTCCATCACCACTCCTCGCCGACTTTCCCCAAGAGGACGATCCTCTCGCCCCCATGATACCTGCGCAGCCGGCATTTCCCGCGCGGCCGCTTCAGGGTCACTTCACCGCTTGCGTCCGAGAATGAGCTGGGTCTTGGAGGTGAAGAGGTCGACGACCTCTACCTCGCCGAAGCCCGCGACCGTCAGCCAGTCGCGGAATTCCTGCTCCGACCACACTCCGCCTTCTTCAGTCGCCTGAAGCATGTTCACGGCAAACATCGCTCCCCGGGGGCTGCGCCCGAGAACCTGATCCTGTACGACGATAACCCCTCCTGGGGACAATACCGCATGCACTTCCTCGAACACCCTCGCGTTCGTCGCAGGGCCGTAGATGTGGCAGACGTTGCCCAGGAACGCGAGATCGAAGGGGCCGGGCGGAAGCGCCTTGGTGAAGTCACCGCTCACGAGTGTGACCTTGTCGGCGTCCGCACCCAGGAACTCCCGGGCAAGCGGCATGACGTCTTCCCTGTCCAGAAGAGTCGCCTGCACGCCACGGAGCGCGAATGCGCGGGCCAAGTGACCGACCGCGCCACCCACATCCAGCATCGAGCGGATGGTCCCCCCGAAGCGCAGACAATTCTCGATCGTTTCGTCGATGAGCTCCGGATCCCGCTCTCCCATGGCAAAAGCGAAGCTACGAAGGTCCGCCCGAGCCGGGTCGCGGGGTAGCGGGTGGCCGCTACGGACCACTTCGGGCAGCTCGAGCCACCCGCGCATCTTGTTGACCTGGTGCAGCAGCTTGTACCGCTCCAGTTCCGGCCCTGCATCCACGAGATGGCTCCTACCGAGCGCGCTCAACCGGTACTCTTGGCCCTCCCGCTCGGCTATCCCTTGCTCGACGAGTGCTCCGAGCATCACCCGGCATGCCCGCAAGTCGGCACCGGCTGCTCCGGCCACCTCCTCAGGGCTGTGCGGTCCTGCGCCGGCGAGTGCGTCGACGATGCCAGATCTCACCGCGCCGGTCACCAACAGCAGCAGCTCGACCGCGTTTCTATCTATCAATGAAGCCATGGTCTCCTCATCACGTTCGCTCGTCCTCCAGCGCCAGCCCCGCCCCGGTCCACTCGACCAGGCCGCCCGCGAAGTCACGCACTTTAGTGAACCCTAGCTGTCGCAGCTTATCAGCCGCGATCGCGCTGGCCTCTCAGGTGAAGCCGTCGCAGTAGACGATGATCGGCTCGTCCAGCGCGAACCTCCGCTTTGCCTCTTTCGCCAAGCCGCGGAAATCCACCCACTCGGAGCCGGGAAGGTGGGCTCGTTTCCAATGAGCCTCGCCGAGGACGTCGACGAGCCTGGACTTCTCTCCCCCGTCGACGATGGCTTTCAGCTCTTCGAGGCTCACCGTGGCGACGCTGGGCCGGCCGGCTTCAGCGTCGTAGAAGACCATATACGCAGCCTCACTGTAGAATCCGGCTTTGCGGAAGATACGCCGCCTGCCCGTCTCGGTGGCATCTATCACGGCCGCGGGCTTTCGGCCCATCGAACGCACCTCCGCGCACGCCAGGAGGACGGCCTGAGCAAGCGCTGCTTCCCCGGCATGAGCCAGCGCGAAGTCGATGAGCTCGTGCTCCCCGTCGCCACCGTCGGCCCGGGCCACGACCGCCACCGGTTTGCCTTGCTCGAGGGCAACCCAGTGCCGCCCTTCGCCGGCGAGCGCCTCAAGCTCAGCCAGACGCTCTTCCGCGTCCGGGCGGACCGGCGTCGCGTGCGGGCCTTGCTGTGCCAACAACTCGCGCAATGCCGGCATGTGCGCCGCCGAAAACGCGACTAGTTCCAGCGCCGGCGCATCCACGACCGGAAGCTCCGCCCGTCCTACCGCCTCGACCGGAACCATCACAAGAGCGGTCGGCTCTACCTGAAGCCCACGCGCTAAGAGAGTCGCGTTCAACGCGCAGTCATCCGTGCGCACCAGGTAGGCCGTGGGGCGGTGAGCTTCTCTCAGAAGGTCGAGCACGTCCTCGTACCACTCCCGGTGCTCGGGCTTGAGATAGAGTTCGACCACCGTCACATGGCTGTGACCACCATGCGGCCTGGTGAGCAAGAGCGCATAGC
>JADGPI010000056.1 GCA_017882525.1 Thermoleophilia bacterium | reverse complement strand
GCTCATGACTCTTAGGAACGGCCACGGGTGGATGTTCTTCATCGGAATCTTCATTCCGATTCTCTGGATTTTCGGCGCGTTCATGCGGCCGCAGCAACGATCGGCATAGGCTCAGTCAAGGGTCCTTTGCGGGGACGGCATTACCTGGAGTGCGGGGTGAAACTCCCAGGTGGGCTTGGCGCGGCGTGCCGACAGGCTGGGTCGCAATGTTTCCAGCCAGAACCGTTGAGAGAGAGGCCGTCATGAGTGAGCACAAGATCGTCAGGGACAGTTACGTCTTTGGCTACCCGCTCGTCACGATGGACATGACGCGCAAACATGAGACGAACGTGCAGGTCCCAGACGACGCACACGCGCCCATGGGCCAGCTCATCAAGTTGCGGGCCTACCCGGCAGTGGACGACCACGGCGCCGCGGCTCCCAATGCGGACACGCTTTACACGATGGTCTGGCTCGACGTCTCGGATGAGCCGTGGGTGCTCAGCATCCCCGACATGGGGGAGCGCTTTTTTATCATGCCCATGCTGAGCGGCTTCAACGAGGTGTTCTTCGTGGCGGGCTCGCGGGCGACGGGCGGCACGGCCCAAGAGTACGCGATTACCGGGCCGGGTTGGTCGGGCACGTTGCCTGAGGGCATGACCCAGGTCGCCTCGCCCACTGCGCTGGTGTGGATCCTTGGTCGGGTCTACTGCGCCGGCACGCCAGAGGACTATGCCGCAGTCCACGACTTGCAGGATCGGTTCGCGTCTGTTCCACTCAGCTCCTTCGGCAAGCCCTACACGCCGCCGCCGGGTGTCGTAGACGAAACCTTCGACATGGAGAAGGACGTCCGCAAACAGGTCAACGACCTGCCGCTAGCCGACTTCTTTGGCTACCTCGCCAAGCTCCTGCAAACCAATCCGCCAAAGCCCGAAGACGCGCCAATCATCGAGCAGATGGCCGAGATCGGGATCGTACCCGGGCAGGAGTTCGACCACAACAAACTGCCCCGGCTCGGACACAGGCTCGATCCGAAGCTGGCGCTCTTTGAGTTGGTCCGCGACATGAAGCACAAAGAGCCTGTCAACGGGTGGCTCTACTGGACCAGCAACGCCGGCCAATATTGCACGGACTACGAACAGCGGGCGATGGTCACCCTAATCGGACCGGGTTTGAACTTCCCCGAGGACGCGATGTACCCGTTCTCAGAAAAGGACGCCGACGGCAAGGAATACGACGGTGCCAAGCATCGATACGTGATGCGCTTCGAGGAAGGCCAGATGCCGCCGGTCAAGGGCTTCTGGTCGCTGACCATGTACGACCCGGATTTCTTTTTCGTGCCGAACCCCGTCAACCGCTACAGCCTCAGCCAGCGGGACACCTTTGTTGCGAACGCGGACGGCTCAGTGGATCTGTATCTCCAGGCGGAGTCGCCCGGCCCGGACAGGGAGGCGAACTGGCTGCCCGCACCGAAGGGCAAGTTCATCCCCATGCTGCGGCTCTACTGGCCACAGGATGCGCCGCCCTCGATCCTCGATGGATCGTGGACCCCACCCCCAGTAAGGCGCGCGGAGTGACCGGCTTGTGGTTGCTGCCGTGGCTTCGCGGCATCAAGGCCTATGTGTACGGCTTCCCGTTGGTCATGATGGATCTCACGAAGGAGGCGTCGGCGGCGGCCACTGCCGGGGAGATCACCGCGCCCACGAACCAATTCTCCGTCATGACGACGTACCCGGACGCCTCGTTTCGGGCAGTGGCGCGAACCGGGCTCGACACCCTCTTCGCGGTGGCCTGGGCGGATCTGGAGAAGGAGCCGCTCGTCCTCTCCGTGCCGGATACTGGCGGCCGCTACTACGTCATCGCGCTGTTCGACATGTGGAGCAATGTCTTCGCCTCGATCGGCAAGCGCACGACGGGAACGGACGCCGCCAACTTCCTGATCGCCGGTTCCGGCTGGCAGGGCACACCGCCTGTGGCCGTCACCGAGACGTACCGGTCCCCGACGCGCTACGTGTGGGTCAACGGGCAGATGCAAGCGGACGGACGTGACGAGTGCGCGGCGGTGAGCGCGCTACAGAAGAAGTACACCCTCACGCCCCTCAGCTCGTGGGGCGAGCCCTGGAGTCCGCCCGCGGAGGTTCCCGTGCCGGCCGAGGCCAATACGGCTCCGCCTCTTGAGCGCGTGCAGGCGATGGACGCCGGCGCTTTCTACGGCCGGCTCGCGCGGCTAATGAAGGACAACCCCCCTGCGCCCGCCGACGCCAAGATGGTGAACACGCTCAAGTCGGTCGGAATCGCGCCCAGGAAGGACTTCGACATCACCGCGGTCAACCGTCACACCGCCAAGGGTCTGCAGAGGTCGATGGGTACGTTCGGCATCCTGCAGAAGGCCCTCAAGAAGCTGAAGACCGAGAACGGCTGGCTCGTGATCCCGGAGAACTTCGCCGCCTACGGCACCGATTTCAAGACGCGCGCCGGCATCGCACTGATCGGGCTCGGCGGCATCTGGCGCCAGGACGTGCTTTATCCGACCGCATTCAAGGACGGCGACGGTAAGCCCCTGGACGGCGCCAACCGCTACCTCTTGCGTTTCGACAAGGGCCAGACGCCACCCACCAGGGCGACCTGGTCGGTGTCGATCTACGACCCCCAGGGGTACTACGTGCCGAACGCGATTGGCCGCTACAACATCGCCCCGTGGATGCCGCTTAGGTATAACGATGGCGGCTCGCTCGACATCCACATCCAGGCCACGTCGCCCGGTGAGGAGAAGGAAACGAACTGGTTGCCCGCGCCCGCGAGCGGCCCGTTCAGCATCACGGTGCGAATCTACTGGCCAACCGACGCGGCTCTCGACGGTTCGTACAAGCTTCCGCCGGTGAGGAATACCGGGGCGCATCAACACGAAAAGAAGGAGCAGACACGTGAAACTTCACGCCAAGCTGCCGAAGGATGACGCCGGCGCGACGTTCATGCGCTTCGATGGGGTCCTTGGGCAGCGGTACACGGAGATCTTCATCATCGGGGGGAACCCGTTTCACGTGGTCGCCGGGGTCTATAACACCCTCGGGCTGAACGA
The DNA here is from genome assembly GCA_017882525.1 of Thermoleophilia bacterium. Lineage (GTDB taxonomy): Bacteria > Actinomycetota > Thermoleophilia > RBG-16-64-13 > RBG-16-64-13 > Chersky-299. The sequence continues at coordinate 1,933 of JADGPI010000056.1, read as the reverse complement.
CCCTGACCAAACCGGCGACACGTGCCCCCAGGTGCTGCTTGATGCGGTCGATGTGGATGCCCTGACGCAGGAATATCGCGCGATGGGCGCGTTCAAGAACGGCCCGAGGCTCTGGTGTCTGGATTGGATCGAGGCCACGGTCGGAACAGAGCGCGAGTTCAACGGCCTCAAGGCGCGCTGGGTAACCTGGCTCGAGGTGCCCAAGGAGATGCGCAAGCACCAGAGCGTCGCCTACAAGCAGATCCACGTAAAGCGGGACACCAAGTTCGGCATCAACGCGGGCTCGCCGGCGTTTCTGCTCGACGACCCGGCGGGCAACAGCTGGTGCATGAAGTCCGCCAGCCTCATCGTGGATCCCAACCAGACCTTTGAGAGCCTCAAGGATCTCGGCAGTCGCCTGAATCCGCCACCGGGATGGAAGTTCCGCGCTGTCGCGCTCGAGCAAGACCTGGTCCTCACACCGGACGAGGGCGCTGCCCAGATCACTCAGGACGAGTTGGGCAACACCTACGATCGGGTCGGTGGCGCGTTTAGCAACTACGGGCCGTAGAGAGCCATGTTCCTCGATCTCATCGTTATCGGCCTCGGCATCGCGCTGTACCCGATTGGGCTGACACCGTTCCTTTTGATCCTGGCGTCCAAGCGCGGTGTTCGAAAAGGCGCGGCCTTCATGTTGGGCTGGCTGGCGTCGATCGCGATCATCATCACCGGCACACTGCTGGTCACCCAAAGCAATCCGCCCGCGCCCAGCTCGGCGCCCTCGATCGCGGCGCTCGTGGTCAAGCTGGTGATCGGCCTCGGCCTGATCTACTTCGCCATGCGGCAGCGCCGCAAGCTGGGACAGCCCAAGCCACCCAAGAAGACTCCGAAGTGGGAGACGGGGATCGACAACATGTCCCTGTGGTTCGCCGTGATCCTCGCACCGCTCACCCAGCCCTGGGGCCTGATCGCCGCCGGCGTGACGGTGGTCATCCAGGCCAACCTCGCCTCAGCGCAAGACGTCGTTGCGCTCATCTTGTTCGCCTTGATCGCGACGTCGATCATCATCACGTTGGAGCTCTACGCGAGCTTCAGGCCCGAACGCGCCCAGGAGTTCATTCAGCGCATCCGGTCCTGGATCGGGGCCCACACCGATCAGGCCATCGTCATCTTGTTCTTGGCGATCGGCCTCTACCTGGTGGGGAGCAGCATCTACTACCTGTCAACCTCGTAGCCGGATCGGCCTTGCAGCGCCGCCGGGCTCCCAACTGACGTCGCGCTAGCCGACTCACCGCCGAGAAAGGGCGACACCCGTGCCATCTGGAGTGCAGCACCGAATTGATGTGGAGCTCGAGCGGATCACGCGCAAACCGCTCCGGGGGGCGTTAACCGCAGCGGCGGTCGTCACTTTGACGGTCACGGTCATCGCGGGACTGCTCATGCACCTGACCGACCCATCCACCTTCCCGAGTCTCGGCTTAGGGTTGTGGTGGGCCGTCCAGACCACAACCACGGTGGGCTACGGGGACATCGTGCCAACCTCGGTCGCCGGCCGAGCGATCGCAGCGCTTGTCATGCTCGTCGGGATCGGGTTCATCACCGTCTCGACCGCGGCCATCACGAGCGCGTTTCTCGAGTCCGCGCGGCGGCGGCGGGGAGTCGAAACGGACAGTCCGCTCGCAGCCGAAATGCGCGCACTCCGGCGCCAGATCGAATTGCTCACGAACGAGGTCCGCGCGGGGCGCGAGTACGGCGCGGGCGGGTCGTCGTGAATGCCGGCCGTCGGCATTCGGCATCACCGTGGGCACGTGCGCACCTTGACGTGCATTGACGCTAACCAACCAACAGTGTTGGGAGCCCTCCCAGCCGAAAGGCGGTTCTGATGGCAGTCTCCGCGATCGTGCACAACAGCGTGGACGAACGGCGAGCAGTCGGCAAGGCGGCACGCAAGCAG